>NZ_JBIUBX010000023.1:0-169102 GCF_044548445.1 Streptomyces sp. NPDC052016 | reverse complement strand
AGCTCGACGACGACACCGTCCGCGTCGACCTGACCGTCACCAGCGCCGGACAGAAGGTGCTGGGCATGTCCCGGGCGCTCGTACGCCTGGCCTGAGCCACGCGTCGTAGACCTGCCTCGAGCCGCGCGGTCGCCCCGCACCCCTCCCCCATCTCCCCTCCACCACACAGGAGAACGATGCTCCAGCGTCGGCTGTCCACCCTCGCCGTCTCGGCCCTCGGGCTCGGCTGCATGGGGATGAGCGACCTCTACGGCCCCGGCGACGACACCGAGTCGATCGCCACCATCAGGCACGCACTGGACCAGGGGGTGACCCTGCTCGACACCGCGGACATGTACGGCCCCTTCACCAACGAGCGGGTCGTCGGCCGGGCGATCGCGGACCGCCGGGACGAGGTCGTCCTCGCCACCAAGTTCGGCATCGAGCGCCTGCCGGACGGCACCCTCCTGGGCATCAACGGCCGCCCCGACTACGCACGGACGGCCTGCGACGCCTCCCTGCGGCGCCTCGGCGTCGACCACATCGACCTCTACTACCAGCACCGCATCGACCCCACCGTCCCCATCGAGGAGACCTGGGGCGCGCTCTCCGAACTCGTGGCCGCGGGGAAGGTGCGCCACCTGGGCATCTCCGAGGCCGCGCCGGCGACGGTGCGACGGGCGCACGCGGTCCACCCGATCACCGCGGGCCAGTACGAGTACTCCCTCTTCAGCCGCGGCATCGAGGACGAGCACCTGCCCACCCTGCGGGAACTGGGCATCGGCCTCGTCGCCTACGCCCCCATGGGCCGCGGCCTGCTCACCGGCACCGTGACGAGCCCCGGCCAGTTCCCCGAGGGCGACGTCCGCCGCATGGCACCGCGTTTCCAGGAGAGCAGCCTCGTCACCAACCTCGCCCTCGTCGAGCGGCTGCGCGAGCTGGCCGCCACGGTGGGGGCCACGCCCGCCCAGCTCGCCCTCGCCTGGCTGCTGCACCAGGGACCCGACGTCGTGCCGATCCCGGGCACCAAGCGGCGCGGGTACCTCGACGAGAACCTCCGGGCATGCGACATCCCCCTCACCGGCGATCTCGCCCGGGCCCTGGCGGAGGCGATACCGGCCGACGCCGTCGTCGGCGAGCGCTACGACGCGGCGCGCATGGCCACGCTGAACCTGTGACCCGCGCCAGACCCCGAACCCCGCCCCTTCCGCCCCGATTCCCGCCCTCGTGACACGAAGGAACCAGCACATGACCATCACCGTCCTCGGCGCCACCGGAGCCACCGGCCGCCTGATCGTGGAACAACTCCTCCGCCATGGCCACTCGGTGCGCGGCGCCGTACGGAAGCCGGCGAAGGCCGCCCGGTCCGCCGCCGGCACCGAGTTCGTCGAGCTCGACCTCGCGGCACCCGACAGTGACCGGTTCGCGGAGGTCTTCGCCGCGACCGAGGTCGTCGTCAACGCCGCCGCCACCCGCAGCATGACCAAGAAGCAGGCCGACCTGATCGACCGACAGGGCATCATCGCGGCCATCGACGCGGCGGTGGCCGCGGGCGTGAAGCGGTGGATCCAGGTGTCCATGATGGGCAGCGGCGACCCGGCCCGGCTGCCGGGGTACCTGCGGGCCACCGGGCAGGCCAAACACGCGGCCGACCTCCATCTCGCACGGTCGGGCATGACGTGGACGGTCATCCGCCCGCCGTGGCTGACCGACGGCGCCGCCACGGGCCGCGTCACCGCCGGCGAACAGGTCCCCGAAGGAAGCCTGACCCGCACCGACCTCGCCGCCGTCGCCGTCGCCTCACTGGACACCGTCCCGACCCACAACCGCCTGTTCGAAATCACCGGCGGCGGCCGCCCCATCGCGGAATCCCTGGCGGCCCTGGCCTGAGCCGCCACCGGACCTGAGTCATCCACCCGAACACGGGGGCCAGAAGGAGTGCCCCCGTGTTCGAGGACGGCTGGGGACGGCCGGGGACACCCATGGCCTCCCCATGGCTCAGCCCTTCCGGGGTTCAGCCGAGCCAGGCGAGCGGGTCTTCCTCGCCCTCCCCGGACGCCCGGACCGTCGTGAAGGTGAGCGGGACTCCCAGTTCCGCAAGACCTGCCAGAACGTCTGGCGAGAGGTACAGCCCCGATCCCGACCCGGCAACGCCTGACACATCGACCTTCACCGACGCCCCCGCCTTCTTCAGCGCGTCGAGCGCCGGCTTGCGCGGGCTGAGGAATGCGATGAGTTCCGCGGCCTGTTCGTCGACGCCTTTCGAGCGCCGCTCGTCAACGGTGAGCGCGACCCACCCGGGGCCGGAAGAGAAGCCCACACCCTCGAACGAAGAGAACTCTTCACTGTCGCCGAATTGCAACTCCGCGGTCAGGGCGGCCGAATCCACTCCCTCACTCCGCCTTCGGGATGCGGCCCCAAGACCTACGCATCAACAGTGATCCGATCCTGGTCCGGGAGCGTCCACGGTCGCCCGTCACAAGTCTTGCGTACGCGCTCGGGCACCGTGCCGGGCGGCCGTGGACGGAAGCGCCTCGCCCTGGGACGAGCGTCGACCGAGACCGCCGCCGCCCCTCGACGCGCGAGGTGTCTAGATGAGCTTGGGCAGCCCGAAGTTGTTGATCAGGGGACCCTCGATGGTCAGTCCCTCAGTGATCAGGGACTCGGCTCCGGGCAGCACCGGGCTCGGGTTGGCCGCCTTGTGCTGTCCCACCGGAGCGGCCTGAGCGGTTCCGGTCACGGTCAGTGCGGCCCCGACGAGGGCGAGTGCGGCGAGTGCGCGCCTGCTGTTGTTCATGCCGGGCCCAACGATCTTGACGGGTGACGGACACGCCACCCGCAACCACTGAGACCAGCACGGGGACCGAGGACCGGCGCGCGGCCCGCGCCCGCCACCGTCGCTGCCTCCACTGAACACAAAAGCCCAGCTCAGACAATGTCTGGGCTGGGCTTGGAGAGAGCCGCCTTCGGGATTCGAACCCGAGACCTACGCATTACGAGTTGTCCGATCTTGGTCCGGGGGCGTCCGTGGGCGTCCGTCATCCCGGCTTCTTGCCTGATCACAGGGGTTGGCAGACCCCGGTGGACGGGACCGGACGACTGGGGAATCAGCGGCTGTTGAGACCAAGGTTGAGACCACCCGACGCGACAAGTGCGCCGGATCCCCAAATGCGGTGGCGGATCGATGGCTACCTCGGTGGATACTGCCGCATGGCGCGGATGCTGGAAGACCTGTTCAAGGAGTGCGGCGTTAAGGGGTGGGCGGCAGGCCACGCGACCCTAGCGCAGATACAACTTGAGGCTGCGATGCTTCGATGGACCGCAGTGCCGACACGACGGGGTGGCCCGGATGTCGCCACCCTGCGCCCGGTCGACCCCGCCGAGGCGCAGCCCAATTCGCTCAGCGCACGCTATGGCATGGGTGCCCAACCTCTGCACACTGACGGCGCACACCTGCATGAGCCCCCAGACATCGTCGTCCTCACATGCGAAACCACCAGTACGACGCCAACGCGTCTGTGGAACAGGATGCGCTACGGCCGCTTCATCCCAGGACTGCCGGAATCCGTGCGGCACGGCGTCTTCTTGATCAGTAGCGGAAACGACAGCTTCTTCGCTACGGCATACGCAAGCGGGCGCTTGCGCTACGACCCTGGCTGCATGCTTCCCTGCGACGCGCGAGCGAGACAGGCAGCTCAGTTCTTCGAGGAAGCGGAGAGTTCTACGACCGAGCACACATGGAACGAACCCGGTCAGGTGCTCTTGATCGACAATCGTCGAGTCCTGCATGCCCGCGCCTCCGCTGTAGACGAACCACAGAGAGAAATCCGCCGACTCAGCTTCCACCTTAACCGCGAGGCGTCATGACCAATCCATTCGATCACGAGGCGCTCTGGACGAAGGCGAAACTCTTCCTCAACCGCGCCATGGACGATGACGCCAGGTCGTTTGATGAACAAGCCCTTTGGGCCGCACTGGCGCTCGAACTACTAGCCAAGGCGGCCCTCGCGCGCGTTTCACCGCTCTTGATCGCGGAACCAAACGAGGAAGGCACCAATCTTCTCATCGCAAGCGGACTGGTCAAGGGCGACGCCAGGTTTACCTCCGTGCGCGCAAAGACGCTGATGGCCCGATGCCACAAGGCATTCAAGCCTTTCGACCAGTCGGAAGCCATGAAAATTATCAACGGTCGAAACGAGTACCTCCATAGCAGCGGTACTGGCTTCATGGCCATCCCACCCCACGCATGGTGGCCCAGGTACTGGGCACAGGCCGCCGTCCTGGTCACAGCACTTGATCGTGAAATAGAGGAGTTGGTGGGCAGTGACCGCGAACTCACGGTTACTAAGCATCTCGAACGGAACGCCAAGAACCTTGAACAGCGCACTGAAGCTCTGATCGAGAGAGCTAAGCAGCGTCGGCAACAGTGGCTCGGTGGGACTCTCCCCGCAAAAGTCGCCGCAGAGTGGAAGTCGGGACAGTATCTGTCGGCAACAATGTCTCACAGTGAAGCCGCGACTTGCCCGGCTTGCGAATCCGCTGGACTCCTCGAAGGCGAGGAGGTGGTCAACGTCCAGTATCACTATCCGCCTACCGGCGGCTACGGGCCGGACGGCGAGTACGACTACCTGGACGAAGCCTCGGTGACCCTTACCATCGGCGCCGACTACTTCAGTTGCCCGGCCTGCCAGTTGGTCTTGAACAGCTACGATCTGATTAGACAGGCGGGAATGGACACCGAATTTCATGTTGAGGGCGACGCCTATGAGTACATCGGTCGAGAGCCTGAGTACGGAAACGACTAGCGGACCCAGATGGACGGACGCGGACTGGGGTCACAGCTGACACCGCAGACCTATCTGGCCGCTGACCCCCAGTCCTCTCCGCAGCGGTCGCGAGTCGTGGGAGTCTTGGAGGTGACGACGGCGAACGGCGAGGGAGAGCGAGTGTCGCAGCAGGCCAACCCTCGGGGAACCTTCCTGAGGATTGCCGACTCTGTGAAGCGGCAGATCGAGGACGACCCGGACATGACGGAGCTCCCGTCACTGGCTGAGGTCATGCGCGACCACAAGGTCTCGCGCGGGGTTGCCCTTCGCGCGTTCGGCGTGCTGCGTCAGGAAGGCGTGGCCGAACCGGCGCCCGGCGAGCGGTGGCGCGTCGTGCGCGCGGGTGCGCGAGTCGACCGGCGTCCGCTCGATCAGCGGATCGCAGACGTCATCACGGCTGACGGGCTCGAAGTAGGGGAAGCGTTCCCGAGTGCTTCCGCCCTAGCCGAACGGTTCGGGGTCTCACGTCCCACCGTGGCCAAGGCGCTGGAAAAGTTGGAAACCGCCGGCCTTCTGGCGGGGGGAGGACAAGGCAAGGTGCGGACAGTCCGCGCCGTGCCGACGCGAGAGGAGCGTTCCTAGCTTGCCGACGTTGACGGAGTGGGCCTATCCCCTGGCTGAGTCCCTGCTCGCCGAGCCGCTGCCGCGGCGGTGGAAGCACTGTCTTGGAGTTGCCGAGAGAGCGCGCACGATCGCTCTCGTTCTCAACGAGGACGCGGACCTGTTGGAGGCCGCGGCGGTGCTGCACGACATCGGTTACGCGCCGGACCTGGCCAAGACAGGCTTTCACCCGCTGGACGGTGCGCGCTACCTCCGGGACGTAGCCGGCGCCGACACACGGGTCATCAACCTGGTTGCTCACCACTCCTGCGCCTGGATGGAGGCGGAAGCGCGTGGCATGCGTGAGGAGTTGGAGGGCGAGTTTCCGCGCGAGAGTGCGCACCTGAACGACGCGCTCTGCTACTGCGACATGAACACGACGCCGGACGGCACGCCCACGAACCCGATCGACCGGGTCAACGAGATCGCCGGGCGGTATGGGCCGGACAGCCTGATCGGGCAGTTCATCCGCCGGGCCGAACCCGAGATCCTGGCGTGCACCTCCCGCGTACTCGAACGGGTCGTCGCCGCCAAGCGTCAGCCGATGTAGGGGGTCGTGCGCGTACGGTCCATCGCGTGCTCGATCCGGAGTCGCATCGTGGGGTGCACGTCCAACGCCGTCAGGTCCGCGGGGTCGACCCAGCGGACCTGAGTCGTCTCGTTGCTCGTGCGGAGCTCACCGCCGACCGGCCGCGCTCGAAAGCAGATGCTGAACTGCTGGCGCACCTCGCCGTCGTCGTACTGCATCACGTGTCCAGGGTCCGTGTAGAGCCCGGACACGTCGACGACTTCAGCCTTGATTCCGGTCTCTTCCCAGACTTCACGCACGACGGTGTCGCTGATCGACTCCCCCACGTCGTGGCCACCGCCGGGCAGTGCCCAGCGCCCGTTGTCGGATCGCTGGATCATCAGCACCTGTCCCGCGTCGTTCTGCACGAACGCGACGACGGACGGCACCACCGAGTTGGCCGGCGGGGCGTCGGGGTCGTGCAGGTAGTCAATGCGTCCCATGATGCTCAGGCTCCTGTGATGTCTCGGTCCGTGACCTGGCGAGCGCCTCCCCAGGTCTGTTCGATGCTATTCGCGTAGGTGTCGAACAGACCGCCGCCCGGCATGCGCCGCAGGTGGAAGACGGGTGCCATGTAGGCGCCGATGCCGTAGACGTGAGGGTTGACGAGCATCTCGTCATCGGACCGGTATATGGAGTTGTAGAGCGTCGTCGAGTGGAGCCGAAAGCCGATTTCAGGGTGGCTCTCGGCGAGGGGGCGATAGTTCACCAGCGCGTTCCGGATCTTGCCATCCATGATCCGGTGCCCCTCGTCGATGCCGCGCTGCCGGACGGCTTCACACTCCGGGTCCCCAAGCATGATGCGCACCTGTGTGGACCCTTCCACCTTCTTCTTCAGCAGATCGTGGAACAACGGATCCTCCGACAGGAAGAGCCCCGAGTAGACGAGAACGTCCAGGTTGCGCTGTGCGCGCGCGTAGAGATCACGCCAGAGGCCAGACGGCACTGTGTGCCGATGCGGGTAGACGGCGACGATCTCCGCTTTGGTCAGATCCATCGCACTGTCGACGGTGCGACCGTCGTCCCACAGCGTCGTCACGTCTACCTTGAGCGCCGCCGCCGTCGCGTACTGGTGGCGCCGGTACGGCACCTTGCCCTGTGTGATCCAACGTTCGACCGTCTTCGGGTTGACCTCGATAGCTTCGGCGAGGCTCTGCACGGTCATGCCGCAGGCGAGCAGTGCGGACCGCAAACGCTCGTTCGACATCTGCACCCCCGTTGGGACGTCTAGGAACTTCTTGACCGTAGCCAGAAGTCCCAAAGCTGTCCACGGCTGCGGTGACCAACTCCCCTGACCTGCAGCGATTCTGAATGTGCGCCAGGAAGTCCCGGCGCAGAAGCAAGAGGCTCCGGCAACGTACTTGACGGGCCCTCATGCAGTACCTGTAAAACAGGTACTGCAGCAGCCGGACGCAACAACTCGGCTGGAAGGCGGCTTCATGCCGCATGCGCAAAGGGCGGAGGACGCTGCAAGACCGCCCGCTTAGGCCCAGGTGCAACAGGGTTTCGGCCCGTACTGGGGAGGTGGCCCGGCGACCGCGAGCAACGGCCGGAGAGTGGGGACGCGGTCCCCCTTGCAGCAAATCCCCTGTTCTCTCACCTAGTTGGAGGCTCCTCATGCACCGACGAAAGCAACGGGCGCCGCCGTGATGGACCGGCCGGCGGCGCCAGTGCTTGACCCCAGCTCGTGAGCGGAACGCACGCTCGCGGCCAACCCGGTCCGCCCCTCAATCCGCCATCGCAGCGGCTAGCGCTGCGGCCGGTTGCCTCCCTCGCCCGTCCGGCTCCGCACTCGCGCGGTGGTCGTACGGGCGGGGTTGCAGGGAGCCGAGTCTGTTCCGGCTTCAACGGCGAGCACCCCCGGAGTTGGCGCTCCGGGGGTGCGGTTCGGGCCGTTCACCCTTCGAGAGGAACACGACCCATGAAGCACATCGGTGCTGATCAGGCGGGTGTTACCGCCGACGACTTCGACCGCGAGCCGACGGCCGCGGAACTCGACGCGATCGAGAGCGAGTGGCCCGCCATCGAGGCGGACGTCAAGCGGCTCGACGCGCTGATCCAGAGCCTGAACCAGCGTCCGGACGAACTGTCCGTGCGTCGGGTGCGCCGGACGCAGCGCCGGATCCTGGCGGCCCGGCGGGTGCTGGTCAACGGCGAGCTGAGCGGGGGTGCGGCATGACCGGCACCGTCCGTTGCCCAGCGGCTCACCGCGACGACCCGACCCCGTGCGACGGCCCGGCCGTCGTGACCGTGCTGGATCAGTACAACGCGGGCGCGGATGGCTGCGAGCACCACGGGGCCCGGTTGCTGGCGTCGTTGGAGCGCGGCCGGGTCTACGCCCTGCCCGCCGCGCCGGCGGGCGCCGCCATCCGTGTCTTCACCGCCGCGGATGGCATCCCGCCGTTCGTCTGGTACGAGGGCGCCCCGCGGACGCAGCCGAACCAGCGCAGCCACGCGGAGAACCGCCGCCTGGGGGTGACGGAATGACCACCACCGAGACGACACAGACTGCTGAGCGTCCGGCGGTGCCGCCGCTGACCCGCCCGGAAATGGGGCTCGCCGGAGTCGGCGCGCTCGCCGCCGCCGCGGTCGGGGCGCTCGGGCTGATCTCCTCCTTCGACGCCGTGTCGGCCGCCGCCGCGCGGTGGGGGTTCGGCGAGCCGTGGATGCTGCCCGTCGGGATCGACACCGCCATTCCGGTGTTCACCGTGGCCAACCTGCTGTTGATCCGGATGGACATGGCGTTGGCGTGGGTGCGGTTCGTGCCCTGGGTGCTCACCCTGGTCACCTGCGGTCTGAACGTGGCCGCGGGTGACGGGCTGTGGGCGAAGGTGGCGCACGGCACGATGCCGCTGCTGTGGGTGGTGTTTTCCGAGATCGGCGCGCACATCTACGCCGTGCGGATCGGCGCCGCCACCGGACGCCGGATGGAGAAGATCCGGTTCTCCCGCTGGCTGCTGGCCCCGCTGTCCACGTTCGCGCTGTGGCGCCGGATGACGCTGTGGGAAGTCACCTCCTACGCTCTGGCGCTCGGCTGCGAGCGAGAACGATTGCTGGCCCGCGCGGACCTGCGCGAGCAGTACGGGCCGCTGTGGCGTTGGAAGACACCACGGCGCGAGCGGGTCATGCTGCGGATGGGCGAACTCACCCCCGCCGCCGAACCCGCACCTGTCATGCCCAATCCGGAACCGGAGCCGACGGAACCGAAGGGCGAGGCGCCCACGCCGACGCGCACGCGGACGGCCAAGCCCCGGGCGAAGAAGGCTGCTGCCTCGCCCTCGCCGCAGCGCACGGCGGCCGAACTGCTCGCCGAAGCACGCACGGTCACGGCCGACTGGCCGGACGCGCAGATCAACGGCGAGGCGCTGCGCAAGGTGCTGCGCTGCGGTTCCGGACCGGCCCGGCAGGTGCGTGACGCCCTGCTCGCCGAACGCGCGCACAACCCCGCCCCGCACATCGTCGGTGCCGACGCCGCCGTGTCCGGCGCAGAGGCTGATGGGGTGGCCGCGTGAACACCCTGGCAACGATCCTGCTGTCCGCGCTGCCGCTCGCCGTCGGGTGGGCGGTGCATGTGTGGTGGCTGCGCAGCTGCCTGAACACCGCCCGGCGCGACCCTCTCACCGGACTGCGCACCCGCGACGGGTTCACCCGCCGTGCCACGGCCCTGCTGAAGGACCCACGCGCGGTCGTCGTCCTCGCCGACGTCGACCGCTTCAAGCACATCAACGACACCTACGGGCACGCGGCCGGGGACGCCCTGTTGAAAGCGACCGCCGACCGCCTCGCCCACCACACCGGCCCCCTGGGGGTGGCCGGACGGCTCGGGGGCGATGAGTTCGCCGCCGTCCTGATCGACGACCACGGCACCGCCGGCGACATGCTCGCCGTCCTGCAGGGCGTGCTCGCCCGCCCGGTAGACGGCCAGGACCCCGCCGTCCACACCACGGTCTCTCTCGGTTGGGTGCGCGCCGCCGACTTCCCCGCAGACGACCTGTCTGGGCTACTGCGGCGGGCGGATGAGGCCATGTACGCGGCCAAGCAAGCCCGCTCCGGTACCCGCCGGGCGGGACTGGGCCGGCTGTTCGCCACCCTCGCCGGACGGCGTGCCGGACGCTCCGGCGCCCACACGGCCCCGTCGGCTCCGGTCGTGGGGGTGGCGGCGTGAAGTCTCAGCCCATCGTCGGCGCCGCCGTGTTCAACACCGTGATGCAGGCGGCCGGCTACCGCTGCCAGTGCGGCGGTGAGTGCGGCAATCCCCACAACCGGGACGCCGGGCGCTGCCCACGCGAACACGATCACTACACCAGCAAGCACGGTCGACTGGTCCGGCTCATGGCTGCACCCGCTGACCCGCTCGCGAGCAACATCACCGCCGCCCGTCTCCCGGCGTGCGCGCTGCGCGCATGGTGCCCCGACTGCCACGAAGCAGCCGCACGCCAAGCCAGGAAACAACTCCCCCCAGCCCCCGCGGATCAGTGCGCGCTGTTCGACCTGAGCACCGGAGAGGACCACTCATGACGACCACAACCGAGCCGGTCAAGGCATTCAGCTTCGGGGGCGGCTGGCAGTCGACGGCCGCCCTGGCGCTGGCCGCACGCGGGGAGCTCGACTACCGCACGTTCATCTTCGCCAACGTCGGTGACGACTCCGAGAAGCCCGCGACCCTGCGCTACGTCGAGCAGTACGCGCAGCCGTTCGCCGACGCCCATGGGCTTGAGTTGGTCACGGTCGGCCGGGTGCGACGGGACGGCACAAACGAAACTCTCTACGGGCGCATCACTCGGGAGGGCTCGCGCTCGCTGCCCATTCCGGTACGGCTGTCCCCGAGTGGAGCGCCGGGCACGCGGGCCTGCACCGGCGACTTCAAGATCAAGGTCATCGGCAAGGAACTGAAGCGGCGCGGCGCGAGTCGCGACAACCCGGCCACGGTCGGCATCGGCATCAGCGTGGATGAGATCGGCCGGGCCAATGCCCGGCGCTGCGAGCCGCACGAGCGGATCGAATACCCGCTGCTTGATCTCGGCATCCGTCGGGCGGACTGCCCGCGCATCATCCGATCCGCGGGCCTACCGGTGCCGCCGAAGTCGGCGTGCTGGTTCTGCCCCTTCCACCGGCCCGAGAACTGGCACGACATGCGCCGAGATGAGCCGGAGCTGTTCGCCAAGGCATGTGACCTCGAAGCGTTGCTCAACCGACGCAGGGACGCGCTCGGCAAGGACCACGTCTATCTCACCCGCCTGCTCCGGCCGCTGGCCGACGCGATCCCGGACGGGGTCGACACGTTGCCCTTCGACGACACCGACACCGGCTGTGACTCCGGCTGGTGCATGACCTGAGCACACCCCACTTCCGGGCCCGGCCGCTCACCTTCCACAGCACGCGGTCGGGCCCGGTATCCCTCCCAGAGAGAAGGAACTCTCAGTGAACCACCCCGACGACAACGAACTCTTCAACCGACTGGAAGCCGAGATGTCCGCCGACTCCGGCGGCGAGGTGGTCGACCTGGACAAGGCCCGATCCGCCCGCACCGAGTCGACCGACTCGGTACCCCGACCGGCCGCCGACCGGTCGTCCGACTCCCACCCGGGTGAGTCGGGGGCGGAGTCGGCCGACCCTACGGCCACGGTGTTGGTCGACTCGCCGACGCTAAAGGCGGCCGGTCCGGGCTACCTCGGTCGGCTCGCCGCCGCGCAGCGTCGCCCGGTCGTCCCGGCGTGGCTGTGCTCGGTCGCGGAACTCAAGACTGCGTCGGCGTGGGTGGCGCGCCACTACGCCCACGCCGCCGGCTACCACGCCCTTCGGACCCCGGTCTACGCCGCCCGCCTCGCTCTTCAGGCCCCGGCCGGCGCCGCGCGGTTCGTAGGGGGCACGATGCGGTGGGTGGCCGACCGGGAGGGCGAACCCGTCCGGCTCGCCGCCGTCCGCCGCGAGGACGCAGCCGAGTACCTGAAGCTGTCCCGGCAGCGTGACGGCCGCGTGCGGCTGCGCACCCTGGTCACCGTGCTGGGCATGTTCATCGGACTCGGTACGGCGCTGGCCATGTACGTGCTCGCCCCGAGCTGGCTTCAGGCCGTGTCGGTGACCGCGCTGGTGATGGCGCTCGGAGTCGCCGGCCGCCGCGCGGACGCCCCGGTCGTCCACCGAGCCGTGGAACTGCCCAAGGCCACCAAACTCACCAGTGACATCGTGCTGCGGGCGCTCGGTGCGCTGGGCATTCCGGCGATCAACCAGGCGCAGGCCAAGGGGCGGGACGGGTTCGAGTTCACCGCCCCGATCACCCGCGACGGCCCCGGATGGCGCGCCCAGGGCAACCTCCCCTACGGCGTCACCGTGACGGACATCATCGAGCGCCGCGAGCGCCTCGCCTCCGGCCTGCGCCGCCCGCTGGGATGCGTCTGGCCGGAGGCCGTAGCGGAACAGCACACCGGGCATCTGGTGCTGTGGGTCGGTGACCAGGACCTGGCCCAGTCGAAGAAGCCACAGTGGCCGCTGGCCAAGGCGGGCGCGGTCGACTTGTTCAAGCCCGTCGCCTACGGCACCGACCAGCGCGGACGCTGGGTCGACGTCACCCTCATGTACATCGCCGGAGTGATCGGCGCCATCCCCCGCATGGGCAAGACGTTCCTGCTGCGCCTGCTGCTGCTCATCGCAGCCCTGGACCCGCGGGCGGAGCTGCACACCTTCGACATGAAGGGCACCGGCGACCTGGACCCGGTCGGTGACGCCGTCTCCCACCGGCACGCCGCCGGCGACGACGACGAATCCATCGGCTACGTGCTCGCCGACTTTAGGGCGCTGCGCGAGGAACTGCGCCGCCGCACCAAGGTGATCCGCTCCCTGCCCCGGGACATCTGTCCGGAATCGAAGGTGACCAGCGCTCTCGCGGACAAGCGGTCGCTGGGGCTGCACCCGATCGTGGTGGGGGTGGATGAGTGCCAGGTGCTGTTCGAGCACCCCGAGCACGGCAAGGAGTTCGAGGAGATCGCCACCGACCTGGTCAAGCGCGGCCCCGCCACCGGCATCGTGATGCTGCTCGCCACGCAGCGCCCCGACGCCAAGTCGCTGCCCACCGGCATCTCCGCGAACGCCGGCGCCCGCTTCTGCATGAAGGTCATGGGCCAGACCGAGAACGACATGGTGCTCGGTACGTCCGCCTACAAGCGCGGCGTGCGGGCGACCATGTTCGCCTGGGGTGACAAGGGCATCCACTACTTCGTGGGCGAAGGCGCGGACGCCCGGATCGTCTACGGCACGTTCGTGGACGCCCCCGGCGCCGCCGCCATCGCCGCCCGCGCCCGCAAGGCCCGCGAGACGGCCGGACTCCTCACCGGTCACGCGCTCGGGGAGACGCCGGAGGCGGTGACCGGGCCGTCCTACGACCTGCTCGCCGACATCCTCGCCGTCGTCCCCGCCGCGCAGGCCAAGGAATGGTCCGAAACGGTCGTGGCCCGGCTCGCCGAACTGCGCCCGGAGGTCTACGGCGGATGGGAGCCGGACGCGCTCGCCGCCGCGCTCAAGCCGCACGGCGTCGCCACCATCCAGGTGGGCCGCCGGGTGGACGGCAAGGTCGTCAACCGCCGCGGTATCGACCGCTCCCACATCACGGCCGCGATTGCGGAGCGTGACGGAAAGCGGGACGCGGGCTGAGGCTCCGGGGCCGCTAACGATAGCGGCACGCCCCGCTAACGTTAGCGGCCCCGCTAGCGCCCCAAACAGCCTTTGATCAGGCCGCTAGCGGATAGCGGCCCACCTGCGGAAACCCCCAGAATCCCGCCCGGAGGGCATCTCATGACCCCCATCATCCTTGCTATCGCCTGCCTGTTCGCCGTCACACTCGGTTACGGTGGGCTGTGTGCGGCCTCGCCGTTCGGCGACTGCCGCAAGTGCCGCGGCATGGGCCACACCCTCAAGACCGACCGCAAGGGACGGTTGAAGCGCGGCAAGGACTGCCGCCGCTGCAAGGCCACCGGCAAGCGCATACGCGTCGGCCGCTGGCTCTACAACCGCTGGGCCCGCATCTACCGCGCCGGCACTGGCTGAGAGACGCGACCGACGACCGCCCGTCATGAGACGGACCCCGCTCCTAGCTGGAGCCAGGCGGGCACGGTCGCCGGTCATTCGCCCCGAATTTGCCAGAACCCGGGGCCCGCAGAGCGTATCCACCCATCCACTTCGCCCGGAAGCGAGATCACTGCCGTGATCCTCAACATCTCCGCCGTCCTGCTCTTCGGCGCCGCCTCCGCCTTCGCCGTCAAGACCAAGTCCGCCGGCGGCGGCGCCGCCCTGGTCCTGTTCCTGTTCGGGTTCTTCGCCGCCGGGACCGGCGCGTACGAGCCCATCCACAACCTCGTGCAGGCGTCCGCCGACGCCCTCACCGCCCTCGGCAACTGACGGGAGACGACGACCGTGAACGAACCCACCCGCCACCCGGCCGTGCACGATACGGCGGCCCTGGAAGTCCACCGACCCACACCCATCACGCCCGCGCACCCGGCGCCGCTCGTGCCCGTGCACCCCGGCACGATCCCGGCCGTGGCGAGCGTCGTCCTGCCGGACGGCCGTGTCGTCACCGGCTACGCCGTCGCCCCCGCGCAGCCCGAACAGGTCGTCGCCAAGCCGGCCGTCTCCCGCGCGGCGGTGAACGTCGCCCTCGGAGGCGTCGGGTTCCTCGCCGTGTGCGGCGGGCTGTTCCTGCTGACCGCGTTCATCACCGCGCTCACCGCGCTGGTCACCCAGCTGGTCATCCTCGCCGCTGTCATCTTCGGCGGATGGGTTGCCGTGCAGGTGATGGGGTCGAGTAGTCGCAAGGGCGGCACGACGGTGAACATCCGCCGTGCCGTCTTCAAGCGCAACCACTTCCACAGCTAACAGGACTCTGCCGCGGCGGCTACGGCTGGTTGTAGGCGAGCGGCCAGCCGGCGAAACCGCCGTCCTCGGTCTGGTAGACCAGCTCCACGTACTCCTCACCGAGGAGATCCTTCAGGTCCTCGCTGGGCTCACTGGGCAGCAGCACAGCGACACGCAGGTCCTTGCGCCCGGGGACGTGGCGGCGGTAGTCGGCCAGCTGACCAATAGCCATGCGGATGTTGGCCCGGGTTGTCTGCCCCTTTGCCTCGTACAGCGCATGGTCCGTGGCGTCGTACAGGTCGGGCATCAGCGCCCCGGGCTCACCCTTGACGGTGATCTGGAAGCGGTGGGTACTGTGCCCAGCCGCGGTCAGGTGCGCCACGAAGGCCTTGACCAACTCGCCCTCACGGCGCAGGACCTTGCGCTGTCCGGCAGGAATGTCCGCAACGGTCTCCGCGGTGGCGTGCTGCTCGGTCTTCATGACCTTCGCGCCGCTCTGCTTCGGCAGCGTGACCGGCTCCGGCACGTCCACCACGGGTTCGGTGATCTCGACGTCCGACTTTGTCGCGGCCGGCATCCGATCGGCCTCCGTCCACGCGGGCGTGGTCCCCGCGGCCGGCCGAAACCGGAAGACCAGCACGTTGCGCATCACGCCGTCCCTGCCGGGCCCGCGGCGAACGTCGTACGGCTTGATGGGGTCCACCACCATCTGACCGATGTAGCGCTGCTGCATCGCGCCACTGCCCGGCACCCTGCCGGCGGCGACGAACAGATGCACTTCACGGCCCTTCTCGGCGTGCGTCAGCAGTGAGCCGTTGCGGCCGGAAGGCTTCTGGTCCCCGTTCGCGCCGGCGCCGGTGTACAGATACAGCGGCCCGAACTCATCGTCTTCCGCCCGGCCATCGAAGGTGTAGCCGTACTCCTCCCCCGCCGAAGGGTCGGAGTACACGAACACCTTGCCCGCTTCATCGGCCGGTTCGATGCCCTGGAACGTGCCACAGCCGTAGGCCGCCGCGATCGCATCGCGCGTCGTCACCACACCCGGCACAAGATCAACGGTCGTCGTCATGCCGCGACCTTAACGACCCCCACTGACACCCTGCCGCCCCATTTCCCAGGGGCAGGCAAAAGGGCGACCCCCCTTCCGGCAAGAACGCGGGGCCGCCCTCATCCCAGCACCATGCAACAGCACTGGAGACACCCAGCATGACGCAACCCACCACCGTCCGGCGAGCCCGAACCGCCACGCTCGAACCCCTGCGCATCGCGCTGGCACTCGCTGCGCACGGCGTACCGGCGTTCCCCCTGCGCGCCGGGAAGCGGCCGTTCGGCAACTGCCCCGACTGCAAGGACAGCGCGTGCGGCGACCGGCCCCACATGAAGAACGCGGGCCCCTGCCAGTGCCCCGCGCCGTGTCACGGATGGGCCGCCGCCACCGCCGATCCCCGAGTCCTCACCTCCCCCGCCTGGGCCCTCGCCTGGGACCGGGCGCACGACGTTGGTTACCACCCCGGCGGCGCCGGCGTGACCGTGGTCGACCTCGACAACCCCGCGGCCGTCGCATGGGCCCGCGCCACGCTGCCAGCCACCCGCACCGTGCCGACCACACGGGGAGAACACTGGATCTACCGCGGCGTGATGCGCTCCGCCAACGCTGTCCGGCCCGGCGTCGACATCAAGTCGCACATGCAATACGCCCGCTGGCTCGGCCCCGGCGCCGGCATCATGACGAGGTTGTCCACGTCCGTGGTCGCACTCGTCAGTAAAGAAGACACCACCCCCGCCCGCGCAGGGGTGGTGTCTTCCCTCCCCCGAGCCACCTGGGACCGCCACGCGGCCACCGGGTGCCGCCACACCGAACGCTTCGTGCGCACTGGCCTGGAACGCGGCCTGACCCTCGTACGCGCCCGCACCGAAACCGGCGCTGGATCACAGGCGTTCGGCGTCGCACGGTTCCTCGCCGTACAGCACGCCGCATGCCCCGGACCCTGCGGCCTGGAAGCGCTCGGAGAAGAGATCGTGTCCGCCGCCGTCGCCGTCGGCGTGCCGGAGTCATACGCCCGCCGTGCCGTCTCAAACGGCCTCAACACCGGCAAGGGAGTCACCGCATGACGAACAGGCCCCACACACCCGGCAACGGCCCGCAGGACGCCGTACAGCCCGCACCGGGCCCGGTCGTGGGCGAGCCGACAGGCGCCGCCCGCAAGGACGTCCCTTCTGCCCCTCGCCCTGAGCCGCACCCGGAAGAGCTGCCCGCGCCGTCCAACCCGCTCGCCGTCGCCCGCCGACTGCTGCCGGACTGGCAGACCGAGGACGGACAGCTTGTCTGCCGACGCTGGCGCGCATCGTGGATGCGATGGACCGGCACATGCTGGCGCGAGATGGACGAAGCCCAGATGCGCGCAGCGATGTACACCCGGCTGGAGCACGCCACCTACAGCGCGCCCGGCAAGGACGGACAGCCTGAGGAACGCGACTGGGCACCCACCAAACAGAAGATCAGCAACCTTCTCGACGCCCTCGGAGCCATCACCCTGCTGCCCACCGACACCGACGCCCCCGCATGGATCGACCACGACGGCGAGCCGGACGCCGGGCCCATCGTGGCGTGTGAGAACGGGCTGCTGCGCATCCGTGACCGGGCGCTGCTGCCGCACGGTCCCGGCTTCTTCAACCTCGTCTCCGTCCCCTTCGCCTACGACCCCACCGCCACGGCGCCGACGTGGGAACGCTTCCTGGCGCAGATCTGGCCCGACGACCCCGACGCCGTGGCGGCGCTCCAGGAATGGTTCGGCTACGTCCTGTCCGGCCGCACCGACCAACAGAAGATCCTGCTCATCGTTGGCCCCTCCCGCTCTGGCAAAGGCACCATTGCCCGCGTCCTCAAAGAGTTGGTCGGCCGCGACAACCTCGCCGGCCCCACCCTCGCCGGACTCGGCACGAACTTCGGCCTGTCCACCCTGGTCGGCAAGCCGCTCGCCGTCATCTCCGACGCCCGCCTGTCCGGCAACGACAACAGCCAGGTGGTTGAGCGACTGCTGACGATCTCCGGTGACGACACGATCGACATCGACCGCAAGTACCGCGAGCCGTGGACCGGCAAGCTGCCCACCCGGCTGATGATCCTGTCCAACGAGTTGCCGCACTTCGGCGACTCCTCCGGCGTCATCGCCAAGCGGTTCGTGCTGCTGAACATGCGGGTGTCGTGGCTGGGCAGGGAAGACACCACCCTCACCGACCGGCTCACGGCGGAGATGCCCGGCATCCTCAACTGGGCATTGGAAGGGCTCGCCCGTCTTCAGCGCACCGGCAGGATCACGGAACCGGCATCCAGCCGCGAAGCGGTCACCACCATGCAGGACACCGCATCCCCCACCAGCGCATTCATCCGTGAGCGCTGCATCACCGGACCCACGTGCAGCGTGCCTGTGGACACCCTGTGGTCCGTCTGGCGCGAGTGGGCCGAAGACAACGGCGTCCGCCCCGGCACGAAGCAGGTGTTCGGCCGCAATCTGCTCTCCGTCATCCCCCAGCTCAACCGCACCCGCCCCCGTGACACCTACGGCCGACAGGTGATCACCTACAACGGAATCACGGTCAACGTGTCCGAACCACATTTGCCTGAGTCGCGGCTCACCGCGTCTCAAGACCCCTCCGAGCGCCTCTGAGTGCCGATGAGTCGCGACTCAGCGCAATGTAAATCCAACTCCGTTCCGGCCCCGAGCCCGTTCCGTCACGGAGGTACGCCCCGATGAGTGCCGCCATCGTGCCGACCACTGACCAGTTGCTGTACACCCCGGAGGAAGCCGCCAGGGTTCTCCGCTTCGGCCGCTCAACCGTCTACGAACTGATGGCCGAAGGGTCACTGACGTATATCAAGCGCGGTCGCTCTCGCCGCATCCGCCGCAGCGACCTGGAGGCGTACGTGAACAGCCTCGAACCGGCCGCAGCCTGAATATCCCCACACCCCAACGCGGCTCCGAGCACCGTGCCCGGAGCCGCTCTGTTGCGCAGAGGAGCACATGAGCCCCCGCCCAAAGAAGCAGAACATGGAGTCATCCATCTACGAGGGCAATGACGGTTGGTGGCACGGTCGCGTCACCATGGGCGTCAAGGACGACGGCAGCCCTGACCGCCGGCACCGCCGCGCCCGCACGGAAACCGAAGTGAAGCGCAAAGTACGCGAGTTGGAGGATCTACGGGACAAGGGCCGCGCGCCCAAGGCCGGCCGCAAGCCGACCGTAGAACAGTGGATGACCACCTACCTCACGGACATAGCGTCCCTGAAGCTGAAGCCGCGCTCTCTGGATGATTACTGGTCCAAGACCAGGAACGACATCATCCCCGGCATCGGCAAACACCGGCTCGACAAGCTTCAGCCGGAGCACCTAGAGCGGATGTACCGCGTCATGCTCGATGAGGGGCACGCGCCCTCTCATGTGCTGAAGGTGCACCGCATCCTGTCCCGCGCTCTGAAAATCGCCCACCGCCGACGCCTCATCGTGGAAAACGTGGCCACCCTCGTGGATCCGCCCACGGTGGACGAGACGGAGGCAAACCCCTTCACCACCGCAGAAGCCAAAGCGTTTCTCCAGGCCGCCGCCAAACGCCCCACCTTCATGCGCTGGTGCGTCGGTGTCGGCATGGGCTTCCGGCAGGGCGAGACCCTGGGCCTGAGGTGGCCCTACGTCGACTTCGACAACGAACTGTTCCGCCCGGAGTGGCAGCTTCAGCGCCTCACCTGGCGGCACGGCTGTAAGGACCCGCACGCGTGCGGAGCCAAATTCCACCGGTTCGAGCCGTGCCCGCCGACCTGCACGACGCACAAGGGCTACAAGCGCGGATGCCCGAAGTCGTGCCCGGAGAGCTGTACGAGTCACGCCCGCGCCTGCCCCGACCGCAAGGGCGGCGGGCTGGTCTTCACCCGCCCCAAGACCAAGAAGAGCAGGAACGCCGTGCCCATCCCGCCGCCGTTCATCCCCTACCTTCGCAAGCACAAGGCCCGGCAGGAGGAAACGCGCGCCGAAGCGGGCGACGCGTGGGAGGAAAACAAGCTGGTCTTCACCCGCCCGGACGGCCGTCCCCTCGACCCCCGGCAGGACTGGGAAGAGTTCAAGGAACTGTTGGCGGAAGCCGGGATCGACGACCGCCGCCTGTACGACGGGAGCCGCCACACCGCCGGCACGATCCTCAACGAACTCGGGGTAGACATGCCCACGATCATGGAGATACTCCGGCACACCCAGATCAGCCAGACCCGGCGGTACGTGAAGGGGCGCTCACACCTGTCGAAGGACGCCATGCGTCGCATGGGCGACACCTTCATGCCCGGCCCGGAACCGGCCCCGGAGCCTCAGCCGGAACCCCACCCCGGACCATCCGTTGAGACCAGAATTGAGACCAGGGACAGCCGCGCGGCCCGTGCGCAGCGTCGCCGCCGCATCCGCTGAACGCAAAAGCCCAGCTCAGACACTGTCTGGGCTGGGCTTGGAGAGAGCCGCCTTCGGGATTCGAACCCGAGACCTACGCATTACGAGTGCGTTGCTCTGGCCATCTGAGCTAAGGCGGCGCGCCGTCCACACCATGGTGCGATCAGCAACGTCGGTAAGTCTACACAGTTTCCAGGGGTGCTCCGTACCACCCCCGGAGGCGACGGCTCCGGGAGTGGCTGTCAGGGCTATGAGCAGCGCTTTCCGTCCGTCGGAGGTGTCCCGCGGAGGAGGTAGGCGTTGATCGCGGAGTCGATGCAGGCGCTGCCGCGGCCGTAGGCGGTGTGGCCGTCGCCCTGGTGGGTGAGGAGGTGGGCGGAGGAGAGCTGGGCGGCGAGGGAGCGCGCCCAGCGGTAGGGGGTGGCGGGGTCGCGGGTGGTGCCGACGACGACGATCGGGGCCGCGCCCTTCGCCTCGATGCGGCGCGCCTCACCGGTGGGCGCGACCGGCCAGTACGCGCAGTTCAGGGCCGCCCACGCGAGGCCTTCGCCGAAGACCGGGGACGCCCTCTCGAACTCGGGCAGCGCCCTGCGCACCTGGTCCGGGCCCTCGAAGGCGGCGGGCATGTCCACGCAGTTCACGGCCGCGTTGGCGAACATCAGGTTCGAGTAGCGGCTGCCGGCGTCCCGCTCGTAGTAGCTGTCGGAGAGGAAGAGCAGCCCGGACCCGTCGTCGTCCTCGATCGCCGCGGTCAGCGCCTCGCGCAGCTGCTCCCAGGCGCCCTCGTCGTACATCGCCGCGATCACGCCCGTGGTGGCGAGGGATTCGGTGAGTCTGCGGCCGTCCACGTCACCGGTGGGCAGGGGCCGCGCGTCGGCCTTCTCGAAGAACGCCTTGAGCTTCTCGCCGACCTCGCCCGGCTCGGTGCCCAGCGGGCAGCCCGGCCGCCGTACGCAGTCCCGCGCGAAGGACCGGAACGCCGTCTCGAAGCCCGCCGTCTGGTCCAGGTTCATGCGCCGGGAGGACAACGACGGGTCCATCGCACCGTCCAGCACGAGCCGCCCCACCCGCCCCGGGAACAGCCCCGCGTACGTGGCGCCGAGGAACGTCCCGTACGACGCCCCCACGTACGTGAGCTTCCGGTCCCCCAGCGCCGCCCGCAGGACGTCCATGTCGCGGGCCGCCTCGACGGTGGAGACGTGGCGCAACAGCCGCGTCGACCGCGCCCCGCACCCCTCCGCGAAGTCCTTGTACGCGGTGACGAGCACGTCCGTCTCCCGCTGGTCGTCGGGGGTGACGTCGGTCTGCGTGTAGGCGTCCATCTCACGCCCGTCGAGGCACTTCACGGGCTCGCTGCGGGCCACGCCCCGCGGGTCCACGGCGACCATGTCGTAGCGGGCGCGGACCTCGGCCGGGTAGCCGACGCCGGCGTACTGCTGGAGGTAGCCGATCGCCGAGCCGCCGGGTCCGCCCGGGTTCACGAGCAGAGAGCCGAGCCGCTCGCCGGGGCCCGTCGCCTTCTTGCGGGCGACGGCGAGCCGGACGTCGCCGGCGCCGGGACGGTCGTAGTCGAGCGGGGCCGTCAGGGTGGCGCACTCGAAGCCGGGGACGCCACAGCCGCGCCAGCTCAGCTTCTGCCCGTAGTACGGCGCCAGCGCGGACGGCGTGGCGCGGGGCAGTGCGGCCTGCGCCGCCTCCGCCGCCGGGGTCGCGGACCCCGTACCGCCTCCGGGGGAGCAGGCGGCGAGGAGCAGGGCGGCGAGGGACGCGAGGGTGGGGAAGATGACGCCGGTACGGGATGTGCGGGGGGAGCGCCTGATGTGCATCCAGCGAGCGTAACTCTGCGCGACGGATCGAATGCCGTGCGTACGCCGACCGCCACGGAAGAGTGACGCGGTCAACGCGCCGCCAACCGCCCGGCCGGACTCAGCCCGCTCTCAACGCCATCGTCATCGCCTCCACCGCCAGCAGCGGGGCCACGTTGCGGTCGAGGGCCTCTCTGCACGCGGCGATGGCCTCGATGCGACGGAGGGTGGACTCGGGGGTGGTGCCGCGGGCGAGCCGCTCCAGGGTGTCCTCGGCGTCCGTGTTGGCCAGGGCGACGCGGGAGCCGAGCTGGAGGGCGAGGACGTCGCGGTAGAAGGCGGTGAGGTCGGTGAGCGCCAGGTCGAGGCTGTCGCGCTGCGTACGCGTCCTGCGGCGCTTCTGCTTGTCCTCCAGGTCCTTCATCACGCCTGCCGTGCCGCGCGGCATCCGCCCGCCCTGGGCCGCGCCCAGCGCCGCCTTCAACTCCTCGGTCTCCTTGGCGTCCCTCTCCTCGGCGAGCTGCTTGGCGTCCTCGGTGGCCGCGTCGACGAGCTCCTGCGCGGCCTTGAGGCAGCCGCCGACGTCCTCGACGCGCAGCGGCAGCCTGAGCACGGCCGCCCGGCGCTCGCGGGCGGCGGGGTCGGTGGCCAGGCGCCGGGCCCGGTCGACGTGCCCCTGGGTGGCGCGGGCGGCGGCCGCGGCGACGGCGGGCTCGACGCCCTCACGCCGTACGAGCATGTCGGCGACGGCGTCGACGGAGGGCGTGCTCAGGTTCAGGTGCCGGCAGCGGGAGCGGATCGTCGGCAGGACGTCCTCGAGGGACGGCGCGCACAGCAGCCACACGGTGCGCGGGGCGGGCTCCTCGACCGCCTTGAGCACGGCGTTGGCGGACTTCTCGTTCAGCCGCTCGGCGTCCTCGACGAGGATGACCTGCCAGCGCCCGGTGGCAGGCGAGGTGAACGACTTCCGCACCGTGTCGCGCATGTCCTCGGCGAGGATCTGCGTGCCCACGGCGGCGACGGTGGTGACGTCGGCGTGCGTGCCGATCAGCGCCGTATGGCAGCCGTCGCAGAAGCCGCACCCCGGGGCGCCGCCGAGCGCCCGGTCGGGGCTCACGCACTGGAGCGCGGCGGCGAAGGCCCGGGCCGCCTGCGTCCGGCCCGCGCCGGGCGGCCCCGTGAACAGCCAGGCGTGCGTCATCTTCGACGCCTCGGGCGGCGGCGCGTCGGACGCGGCCGCGGTGACGAGCGCGTCGGCGTCCCGGGCGGCGGCGGTGAGCTGTTCACTCACCCTCTCCTGCCCGACGAGGTCGTCCCATACGGTCATGGGTTACGCCGCCCCTTTCGTCACGGTGCGCCTTGCGGATTCCCATTGTGCGGGCTCCCACTGACAACGACTCCGGCACCCCACGGACCTCGGCAGCCCACAGGCCCCGGCCGGCACTCTGAGGCCCCCACGGACGTCGGCAGCCCGAGATCCGACCGTCCCGGGCGCCGGCCCGGGCCCTGCGGCAACCCGCGGGCCTCGGCGTCCCCCAGGATCTTCCGCCCCCCACTCGGTCGCCCAAGACTCACTCAGCGCGGCACGGAATCCGGCCCCCGAGATAAGCCCCCGGAAGCCCGCCCCGGCCGATGACCGGACTCCGGCAGCAGGTGTTGAGCCTCACAACCGGCTGCCGGGTCCCGGCGACGCCGACCCGGCCTTCGGCCGCCGCCGCAACCCTTGGCGAGCCCGGACATCCCCCGCGGCCGCGCGAGGCCTCGGCATCAGGTACCGGGCCGCCCGCCTCATCGGCGGCCGGACCACAAGGCGCCGACCGCCCTCGGCTGCCGCCGCAGACTCCGGCGGGCACAGAAGCCCGCCTGCGGCCGCCGCCACCTGGCAAGCCCGGAACGCCACTCGAAGCCGACGGCCACGCCTCAGTCACCAGTGCCGAGCCGCCCGCCTCACCGGCGGCCGACCCTCAGCGGCGTCGACCCCGACCTCGGCCGCCGCCCCGGCCGCCGTCCCGTCCCTCGTCGGCGCCGTCGTCGTACCCGGCGTCGTCGCGGTGCGGGCCCAGCAGTTCGTCCGCCAGCGTCGGCAGGTCGTCCAGGGGTGTCTCCTCGGCCCAGTCCGGGCGCGGCCGGTGTCGGGGCGTGCCCTCCTCGTCGACCTGGGGCAGCTCTCGCGTGCGGTCATCGGAGCCGTCCGGCCCGGCAGCCGGACGCTCGTCGCGGAAGTACCCCGGCGGCACCCGGTCGGCGGGGCTGTCCCCGGGCGCGGGCGTCCCGTCCGCGGGGTTCTCGCCGCGCACCGGGGGCAGCACCGCCGTCTCGTCGGCAGCGCCCGGCGACGTCACGGGGGGCAGGACGGCCGTCTCGTCGGCGGCAGCGGCAGGCGCCGGCGGCTGCGGCAGCTCGGCGGTCACCTCGGCGTCGGACCCAGGCCGCTCGGGTGCGTCCGACGGCTCCCCGGCGACCCCGGCCGACCTCCGGGAGTCGCGCGAGCCCCGCGAGTCCTCGACGGGATCCTTGTCCATGCGTACGCGAGGCAGCACGGCCGTCTCCTCGACGGGCCCGCCCGACGCGTTCGTCGGCGTCACCACCGGCGTCGGCACGGTCGCCGCGTCCGGCGCGACCGTGGCGGCGGGGGGCGGCGTCGGCTTCGGGCCGGCCTGGGCGGCGGCAGCGGCCTGCTCCGCCGCGCGCCGCGCCTCCTCGGCCCGCAGCAGCGCCTCCTCGGCCTTCCGCTGCTTCTCCAGGCGCAGCGCCTCGGCCTCGGCGCGCAGCCGGGCCTCCTCCTCGGCCTGCCGGCGGCGCCGCTCCTCCTCCGCCCTGCGGCGGGCCTCCTCGTCGGCGCGGGCCTTCTCCTCGGCGAGGAGACGCAAGCGCTCCTCCTCCGCCCGCCGGGCCGCCTCCTCGGCCCGCCGCCGGGCCTCCTCGGCCTGCCGCTCGGCCTCGCGTCGCTGCGCCTCCTCCAGCTCGCGCCGCTTGCGCTCCTCCTCCTCGGCACGCAGGCGGGCGAGCTGTTCCTGGCGCTCACGCTCCAGGCGCTCCTCCTCGGCCTTGCGCCGGGCCTCTTCCTCAGCCTTCCTGCGCGCCTCCTCCTCGGCCTTCCTGCGCGCCTCCTCCTGGGCCTTGATCTCGGCCTCGGACAGCGGCAGCATCCGGTCGAGCCGGGCCCGGACGGCCGCGGTCACGGCCTCCGGCTCCTGACCGGCGTCGACGACGAGGTAGCGGCCGGGGTCGGCGGCGGCCAGCGTGAGGAAACCGGAGCGCACGCGCGCGTGGAACTCCGCCGGCTCCGACTCCAGCCGGTCCGGCGCCTCCGTGAAGCGTTCGCGGGCGGTCTCCGGGGAGACGTCCAGCAGCACCGTCAGATGCGGCACCAGCCCGTTCGTCGCCCACCGGGAGATCCGCGCGATCTCGGTCGGGGACAGGTCCCGGCCGGCGCCCTGGTAGGCCACGGACGAGTCGATGTACCGGTCGGTGATCACCACGGCGCCGCGCTCCAGCGCGGGACGCACGACCGTGTCCACGTGCTCCGCGCGGTCCGCCGCGTACAGCAGCGCCTCCGCGCGGTGCGAGAGCCCGGCGCTCGACACGTCGAGCAGGATCGACCGCAGCCGCTTGCCGACGGGCGTGGCACCCGGCTCGCGCGTGAGGACGACCTCGTGCCCCTTGGCGCGGATCCACTCGGCGAGCGCCTCGGCCTGGGTGGACTTGCCGGCGCCGTCGCCGCCCTCCAGGGCGATGAAGAAACCGTTGGCGGCCGGTGCCTGCACGGGGTCGTCACCGCCGAGCAGCGCGTCCCGCAGGTCGTGCCGCAGGGGTACGCCGGAGCGGTCGTCGACCTTGGCGAGCACCAGCGCGGCGACCGGCAGCAGCAGCGCGCCCACGAGCATCAGCGTGAAGGCGGCCCCGCCGTGCGCGAAGACGAACTTGCCGTTCTCCAGTCGGTGCGGCCCGATCAGCGCCGCCACCACCGGGGCGATCAGCGCGCCCAGCGCGACGAGGACGCGGACGACCGCGTGCAGGTGCTCCGTCACGCGCGTGCGGCGGTGGTCCTCGGCCTCCTGGTCGAGGAGCGCGTGCCCGGTGTTGGCGGCGACGCCCGCGCCGACACCGGCGAGGGCGACGATCAGCAGCACGGTGGTGACGTCCGGGACGAGCCCGGCCGCGAGCAGCGCCACGCCGGTGAAGGCGATGGCCAGCGCGAGCAGCCGCCTCCGCGACAGCGACGCCAGCATCTTCGGTGCCGTACGGACGCCGGCGACGACTCCGCCGGTCAGCGCGAGCACGAGCAGGCCGTACGTCACCGGGCCGCCGCCCAGGTCCTTGGCGTGCAGCACCGCCACGGCGACCGCGGCGGCGATGGCGCCGGCGACGGCAGCGCAGGCGAGGACCAGCAGCGGGATCGCGCCCGTGCGGCCCACGTCGACACCGGTGGCCGTCCGGGGCCGGCGCAGCCCCTCGAGCGGGGACCGCGCGCGCGGGGTGCGCGTACCGGGCAGGTCCAGGAAGACCACGACGGAGAGGGACGCGGCGAACAGGCCGGCGGCGACATACGAGGCGAGGGCCGCCTGGTGCTGGGCGAACCAGGCGATCCCGGCGCCCAGCAGGTTGTTGAGCAACGCCGCCACGAGCAGCGCGGCCGCGCCCAGCGGCACCGCGACGAAGCCGGTACGCAGCGACAGCCGGCGCAGCGCGTCGAGGTGGTCCGGCAGCGGCCGTACCGTCGCGCCCTCCAGCGGCGGGGCGGGCAGCAGCGCGGGGGCCGCGCTCTCGCGGGCGACCGTCCAGAACCGCTCGGCGACACCGGTCACGAACACGGTGACCAGCAGCAGCGCCAGGGCGTCGTCCGGGGTCCAGTCGATCCACAGCGGCGCGACGATCAGCAGGGCGGCGCGCAGTCCGTCCGCGCCGACCATGGTCCAGCGGCGGTCCAGCGGCCCGTCCGGCGACGTCAGGGAGGTCAGGGGTCCGAGGAGGACCGCGCCGAAGAGCAGGGTGGCGAGGATCCGTACGCCGAAGACGGTCGCGACCGCGAACGCCACGCCCCGGTAGCCGCCTCCGAAGGAGCCCTCGGCGATCGCCGCCTGGAGGGCGAGGAGGACGAGGACCAGCAGGGCGAGGGCGTCGCCGACGCCGCTCACCAACTGCGCGCTCCACAACCGCTTGAGCTGCGGCTGGCGCAACAGGGCGCGAACGGCGCGCTCGCGGGAGTCCGCTACCAGGGCGTCGTCTGGGGCCGGGTGGTGGGCCGTTGGCTGCTCGGCTCGCGTCATGCTTTCAGCCTATCGGCAGCGACTGACAGCCCGAGGGGCCCGTCCACAGGCGTGCACACCCCGACACCAAAGTGATGCCGGGGCGTGCGTTTCGCGAAGCCGATGTGGGGAAATCCCGCGCGGCGCGGGCGGCTTGGGCTCTCAACCCTCAGAGCTCGGCCTTCGGCAGCCCGCAGTCCGCGGCTTCCGGTCCACCTTCAGCTCCGGCCGCCCTCAGCCATCGGCAGCTTGCGGCCGGCAGCCTCCGGTCCATCTCAGCCTCCGGCCATCGACAGCCGGCAGCCTCCGGGCGCCGTCGGCTCAGCCGTCAGTCACCCTCAGCCTTCGGGCGCCTTCAGCCGTCGGCCGACGTCAACCTCCGGTCGCCCTCAGCCGCCGGTCGCCCCGGCCCCGGTCGCCGTCAGTCCTCGGTCGCCGTCCTGGAAGCCGTCGCCTTCTTCGCCGTCGTCTTCTTCGCGGTCGTGGTCGTCTTCTTCGCCGCGGTCTTCTTGGCGGCCGTCTTCTTCGCCGGAGCGGCCTTCTTCGCGGCCGTCTTCTTGGCGGGCGCCTTCTTCGCCGTCTTCTTGGCGGGCCCCTTGGCCCGCTTCTCGGCGAGCAGCTCGAAGCCGCGCTCCGGGGTGATCGTCTCGACGCTGTCGCCGGAGCGGAGCGTCGCGTTGGTCTCCCCGTCGGTGACGTACGGCCCGAAGCGACCGTCCTTGACGACGACCGGCTTGCCGCTGACCGGGTCCTCGCCCAGCTCCTTCAGCGGCGGCTTGGCCGCGGCGCGACCACGCTGCTTGGGCTGGGCGTAGATCGCCTGCGCCTCCTCCAGCGTGATCGTGAAGATCTGGTCCTCGGACTGCAGCGACCGCGAGTCCGTGCCCTTCTTCAGGTACGGGCCGTAGCGGCCGTTCTGCGCGGTGATCTCCGCGCCGTCCGCGTCGGTGCCGACGACACGCGGCAGCGACATCAGCCTGAGTGCGTCCTCCAGCGTGACCGTGTCCAGCGACATCGACTTGAAGAGCGAGGCCGTCCGCGGCTTGACCGCGTTCTTGCCGGTCTTCGGGGTGCCCTCGGGGAGTACCTCGGTGACGTACGGGCCGTAGCGGCCGTCCCTGGCGATGATCTGGTGGCCGGTGGCCGGGTCGGCGCCCAGCTCGAAGTCACCGCTCGGCTTGGCGAGGAGTTCCTCCGCGAGTTCCACGGACAGCTCGTCCGGCGCGAGGTCCTCGGGGATGTCGGCTCGCTGGTGGCCCTCCGCGTCCTTCTCACCGCGCTCGATGTACGGGCCGTAACGCCCGACCCGCAGCACGATGTCGTTGCCCACCGGGAACGACGACACCTCGCGCGCGTCGATCGCGCCCAGGTCGGTCACCAGTTCCTTGAGGCCGCCGAGGTGGTCCCCGTCGCCGTTGCCGGCGTCGGCCGCGCCGCCGTTGCCCGTGCCCTCGCCGAAGTAGAAGCGCCGCAGCCACGGCACGGCCTGCGCCTCGCCGCGGGCGATGGCGTCGAGGTCGTCCTCCATCTTGGCGGTGAAGTCGTAGTCGACGAGCCGCCCGAAGTGCTTCTCCAGGAGGTTGACCACGGCGAAGCTCAGGAAGGACGGCACCAGCGCCGTGCCCTTCTTGAACACGTACCCGCGGTCGAGGATCGTGCCGATGATCGACGCGTACGTCGACGGGCGGCCGATCTCGCGCTCCTCGAGCTCCTTGACCAGGCTGGCCTCGGTGTAGCGGGCCGGGGGCTTGGTGGCGTGCCCGTCGACCGTGATCTCCTCGGCGCTGAGCGCGTCGCCCTCGGCGACCTGGGGCAGACGGCGCTCGCGGTCGTCCAGCTCGGCGTTCGGGTCGTCGGCGCCTTCGACGTACGCCTTCAGGAAGCCGTGGAAGGTGATCGTCTTGCCGGAGGCGCTGAACTCGACGTCCCGTCCGTCGGCCGCCGTGCCGCCGATCTTCACCGTGACGGAGTTGCCCGTCGCGTCCTTCATCTGCGAGGCGACCGTGCGCTTCCAGATCAGCTCGTAGAGCCGGAACTGGTCGCCGGTCAGGCCGGTCTCGGCGGGCGTGCGGAAACGATCACCCGAGGGTCGGATCGCCTCGTGCGCCTCCTGCGCGTTCTTGACCTTGCCGGCGTAGGTGCGCGGCTGGGGCGGCAGGTAGTCGGCGCCGTACAGCTGCGTGACCTGCGCCCGGGCCGCGGCGACGGCGGTGTCGCTCAGCGTCGTGGAGTCCGTACGCATGTACGTGATGTAGCCGTTCTCGTACAGCTTCTGCGCGATCTGCATCGTGGCCTTCGCGCCGAAGCCGAGCTTGCGGCTGGCCTCCTGCTGCAGCGTCGTCGTACGGAACGGGGCGTACGGCGAGCGGCGGTACGGCTTGGACTCGACGGACCGGACGGAGAAGCGGGTGTTCTCCAGGGCGGCGGCGAGGGCGCGGGCGTTCGCCTCGTCGAGGTGAAGGGTGTTCGCGCTCTTGATCTGTCCCAGGGAGTCGAAGTCGCGGCCCTGCGCGACCCGCCTGCCGTCGACGGTCTGCAGGCGGGCGACCAGCGACGACGGGTCCGACGGATCCCCCGCGCGGCCGGTCGCGAAGGTGCCCGTCAGGTCCCAGTACTCGGCGGAACGAAACGCGATGCGCTCGCGTTCCCGCTCGACGACGAGCCGTGTGGCGACGGACTGGACACGGCCGGCCGACAGGCGCGGCATGACCTTCTTCCACAGGACCGGCGAGACCTCGTAGCCGTAGAGACGGTCGAGGATGCGGCGGGTCTCCTGGGCGTCGACCAGCTTCTGGTTGAGCTGGCGCGGGTTGGCGACGGCCGCCCGGATCGCGTCCTTGGTGATCTCGTGGAAGACCATCCGCTTGACGGGGATCTTGGGCTTGAGGACCTCCTGGAGGTGCCAGGCGATCGCCTCGCCCTCCCGGTCCTCATCGGTGGCGAGGAAGAGCTCGTCGGACTCCTTCAGCAGATCCTTGAGCTTCTTGACCTGTGCCTTCTTGTCGGCGTTGATCACATAGATCGGCTGGAAGTCGTGGTCGACGTCCACACCGAGGCGGCGGACCTCGCCGGTGTACTTCTCCGGCACCTCCGCGGCGCCGTTGGGGAGGTCGCGGATGTGCCCGACGCTCGCCTCGACAACGTATCCGGGGCCGAGATAGCCCTTGATCGTCTTCGCCTTGGCAGGCGACTCGACGATGACGAGTCGGCGGCCGCCCTTCGCGGTCTCGCTGGTCGGGGACAACTTCGCTCTTCTCTCCGGTCGACGCTGGGGCCTCCCCAGGCCTTGCTCCCGGGGTCGGGTCATGGTGACGCTGCGGAGTGTGACGGTACAGCCCGCCCCCGTGTCAAACGGGAAAAGCCCGCAACGGCCACTCGAACGGTAACCCGACTTCCGCCATTCCTGCCGCCCGGAGTGCCGACCGGCACTTTTCCGCCGGAGCGGAGCACGACCTCTCAATTATCCGTGTTGCCGTCCTTACGCGGTTCTCACCGGTGCTTCAGCAAGATCTTCCGCAGTGCTTCAGAGGCGGGTGAAGCACCACGTTCCGACGGTCAGTGCGACCACGGCGACGAGGGACGCGAGGGCCGCCGATGCGACCGGGCTCACACCCTGGGCGACGGGTTGGCGCTGCCGTACGCGCACCGCCGTCCATCCCAGCAAACCGCTTCCGAACAGGGCGAACACCGTTCCCGTGAAGATCGCCGGCCCACTCTCCATGATCGTCCGCGCCCCTCTTCTCCCCGCCCGCGCATGCCCCGGTCCCGGGAGGCTGACACGCGTGGGCGGCGTCCGGACGAACCCGGGGTGAACGGCGGGTCGACGGGCGGGGGCGATGGGCCGCCGTGAGCGTCGCACCAGGATGCGACCGGACTCACACCGCACCGGGCGCGGGTATCTTTCCCGTCGTCTTCCCGTTGTCGACCCTGCTCACCGTGCACACGATCTTGGTGAATCCGGCGTTCCAGTCCTCCTCGTCGGTCATCCAGCCGACCACGACACGCTCGGAACCGGGCGCCCAGGCCGACTCGAATTTGTTGGCACAGAGCTTGCTCGCGTTGTCGACGCCGTTCTTGTAGCTCATTTTGTCGGCGGCCTGAACGGTTCCGATCACCTGGTCCGTGTGCGGTTTGGCGCAATCCGTGAGGGGCGCCTTGTAGCCGTCGTCCAGATCCTCGTAGATCCAGCAGTCGCCGACGCTCATCTGCCCGACCCACAGGTCCGTGCCGGCGTCCCGGAAGCGGCCCACCTCGCCGCCTATCGCCGCATGGCGGCCGAGGACGAGACATGCCGTACCGCTGTCGGCCGCGGTGAAGCCTTCCCGCGTCGGCACGACGGCGTACCCGCCCGCGTCGGGCAGGGCCGCGACGACCGCCCGGCTCTGCGCGGCGCACCGCTGGGCTCCCCGGTCCCGGGCGTCGGCGAAGTCGGTGGCCGTGTCGACCGCCACGACCTGGCCGTCCGGCCAGTCCTCGGTGCAGTCCACCACCCCCAGGTTCGGCGCCGACGCGAACGGCTCGCCCGACCAGACGGCCTTCACGCAGTCCCCCGTCTCCAGCGGCTGGGTCAGCCCGACGGCCTCGCCGTACGGGTACACGGGCCCGGTCGGCGACGACGACGGCGTGGGCGCGCCCGGCGAGGACGACTTCTTCGCCGCCGGGGTGTCGTCGTCACCGCGACCGACCAGTGACACGGCCGCCCACGCCCCTGCGGCGACCACGAGGACGGCGGCCACGACGAGGGCGATGACCGCGGCCCGCTTCCTGGACGCGGGAGACGGCGGACCGCCGGAGGGACCGGCCGCCGCGAAGAAGGGCGGGATGGGACCGCCACCGTGGCGGCCCGCGTCGTCGCCGTACGTGCCCGCTCCCGCGGGGTACGGCTGCGGGGCGCCCGCGTACGGCGTCCCGTTCGCGCCGCCCGCCGCGTAGGGGCTGCCGGACGCCTGGGCCGCCGGGCCCGCCCAGGCGGCCTGCGCCCGGAAGCCCCCCGCCGCCTGCGCGTACGGATTGCCCGGTGCCGACGGGCGCTGAGCGACAGGCGGCTGCCAAGGACCGTAGGGGGCCGCCGGTGCAGGCGGGGCGCCGGGAGTGTGCTGACCGACGGGCGCCGGGGGAGTGCCGGGGGCCGTGGGCGCACCCGGTGTCGGCGGCGAGCCGCCGGTCGGCGTCTGCGGAGTCTGCGGCGTCCCCGGCGCATACGGCGGCGGGGGCGTGCCCGGCGTGTGCGGGGCCCCCGGCGTGTGCGGGGCGCCCGACACTCCCGCGCCTCCGGAGGGTGTCGGGGAGCCGTACCCGGGGAGGGCACCGTGCCCGCCGGGGACGGCATGCCCAGGGTGTGCGCCGGACCCATCCGGGGTGCCCTGCTCCGGTGGTGCGCCGGACCCATACGAATTGCCCTGCCCCGGTGGTACGTCGGAACTGACGCGCCCGGGCGGTGCGCTGGACACACCAGGCGGCGCGCTGGACACACCGGGGGTGCCGTGCCCTGGTGGTGCGCCGGAACCGACGTGCCCGGGCGGTGCGCCGGAGCCGACGTGCCCGGGCGGTGCGCCGGACCCGCCGGGGATGCCCTGCCCCGGTGGTGCGCTCAGCCCAGGAGACATGCCCTGCCCCGGTGGTGCGCTCGACCCAGGAGACACACCGTGCCCCGGTGGTGCGCCGACCGCGGGAGACACACCGTGCCCCGGAATCGAACCCGCCACGGGTGCCGCGTCCCCCGCCGGACTCCACGGTGCCGGCCCCGCCGCTGCCGCCGCTGCCGCCCCGGCTCCCGCGACGGCCGCGCCGTACCCCTGGGGCGGTGGGCCGAAGGCTCCCGGCGGTGCGCCGGGGTCGCCCGCCACCGCAGCCGTACCCGGTCCCGGCGGTCCCGACGGCCGGGCGCCCTCCGCCGACCGCAGCACCCGCTCCAGTCCCCGGGCCGCCGCCTCCGGCGACGACCTGCGCACGGGGTCCTTGACGAGCAGTCCCTGCAGCACCGGCGCCAGTTCACCGGCCCGTGTCGGCGGGGTCGGATCCTCGCCGAGAAGGGCGGTCAGGGTGGCGTATTCGCCGTGGCGGTCGAAGGGGCCGCGGCCCTCGACGGCGGCGTACAGCGTGGCGCCGAGGGAGAACAGGTCGGCGGCAGGGGTGGGCGGCTCGCCGCGGGCCCGCTCGGGGGCGAGGTAGCCGGGGGTGCCGAGGATGCCCGCGGTCGCGGTGAGCCGGGGCTCGCGGGACTCCGGCTGGAGCGCGATGCCGTAGTCGGTGAGCAGCACGCGCGCGTAGGAGTCGCCCGAGGCGTCCCGCGACACAAGGACGTTGGCCGGTTTCACATCCCTGTGGAGGATGCCGATGCGGTGGCCGGCGGTGAGCGCGTCGAGGACGGCGAGGCCGACGCGGGCCACCTGGACGGGCGGCAGCGGCCCGGAGCGCCGGACGACCGCCTGGAGGTCGACCGCGTCCGGCACGTACTCCATGACGATCCAGGGCAGTCCGTCGTGCATCACCACGTCGTGCACCGTCGCCACGTGCGGATGGCCACGCAGGCGGGCGGCGTGCCGGGCCTCACTGCGGGCCCGGGCGACACGCTGCTCGTGCTCGGTCGCGTCCCTCGGCACCTCCGACAGCGCGATCTCCTTCAGCGCCACCTCGCACGCGAGTTCCTCGTCGTGCGCGAGCCAGACGCGGCCCATGCCGCCCGCGCCCAGCGTGCGCAGCAGCCGGTAGCGGCCGTTGATGATCCTGCCCTGGCCCCGGCCCTGGTCCGGCGTCTCCCCCGCCATCGCGCCTCCCCCCGAGACAGCGCGCCTCCCCCGAGAACGCGCGACGTTCGTCCCTTGAAGGTAGCTTCGCACCCACCACTGACAGGAGGCCTTTTCGTCACCAATCCCGTCGATCCCGTCAGATCGGGCACAGGCGTCTCAGTGGTACGGGCGCGACCCGGCAGAGACGCGCGCCGGCCCGGGGCCTCAGGCCGGTTCGAGGAACCCCTGTTCCACCAGCAGCCGGATCTGCGCCGGCGTACGGTCGCGCAGCAACAGCGGGTCCTCGCCGACGAGTTGCGCGATGGCGTCCAGGATCCGGCCCGCGCTCAGCGAACCGTCGCACACGCCCGCGAACCCCGCGCCGACCGTGTCCACCTTGGTGGCGCGGCGCATGCCGCGGTGCTGCCGCAGCACGACGTGCTCCGGGTCCTCGGCGCCGGGCAGTCCGACCTGCTCCTGCACGACTTCCGCGGCGAGCCTGAAGTGTCCCGTGAGCAGGGCCGCGTCGTCGTGAGTGCGCAGGAAGTCGACGCGGCCGAAGTGCGCCCGGACCGTGTCGCCGAGGGGCTGCTCGACCGGGTGCGGCCACTCCTCGAGGGTGATGGTGGGCGCGGCGGACTCCGTCCTCCGCAGCGTGATCCAGCCGAAGCCGACGGCCTTCACCTTGCGCGCCTCGAACTCGTCCAGCCAGGCGTCGTACCGCGCCTGGTACTCCTCCGGGTCGCCCCGGTGGTCACCGGCGTCCCTGAGCCACAGCTCGGCGTACTGCGTGATGTCCTGCACCTCGCGCTGCACGATCCACGCGTCGCACCCGCGCGGCACCCACGACCGCAGCCTGTCCTGCCAGTCCTCCCCCTCCACGTGCTGCCAGTTGGCGAGGAACTGCGCGAAACCGCCCACGCTCAGGCGTTCCCCCGCCTGCTGAACGAGCGACCGGCACAGATCGTCCCCGCCCATCCCGCCGTCCCGGTACGTCAGCCGCGCACCCGGCGAGATCACGAACGGCGGGTTCGAGACGATCAGGTCGAACGTCTCGTCGTCCCGCACGGGCTCGAACAGCGACCCCTCGCGCAGGTCGGCCTCCGGGGCGCCGGACAGCGCCAGCGTGAGCGCGGTGATGTGCAGGGCACGCGGGTTGAGGTCGGTCGCCGTCACGCGGGTGGCGTGCTGCGCGGCGTGCAGCGCCTGGATGCCGGAGCCGGTGCCGAGGTCGAGGGCGGACTCGACGGGCGTACGGACGGTGATGCCGGCGAGCGTGGTCGACGCCCCGCCGACGCCGAGGACGACGCTCTCGTCGCTGCGGCCGATGCCGCCGGCCCCGCCGACCGCGCACCCCAGGTCGGACACGATGAACCAGTCCTCGCCGCCCGGCCCGCCGTACGGTCGCACGTCGACGGTCGCGGCGACGTCGTCCTCACCCGCGCGCCGCAGCCAGCCGCTCTCCACGCACGCGTGGACGGGCAGAACGCCCTCCACGCGCGCGTAGGGGACCGGCTGCTGGAGCAGGAAGAGGCGGACCAGCGCCTCCAGCGGCGTGTCGCCACGCGTCGCCCGCAGTGCGGGAACGACCTCGCTGCGGGCCAGGGCCGCGTACGCGGGCGCGCCGAGCAGTTCGAGCAGCCCGTCGGCGGTGAAGGAGGCCGCGAGAAGGGCCTCGCGCAGCCGGGCGGCGACGTCGGGGCGGTCGGCGGAGGGCAGGGGGGACAGGGTGGCGTTACTCACGCCCCCATTGTGTCCCGCGCGCGTGCCGCACGCCCCGCGCGGATCAGCCGACCGGACCGCCGGCGGCGGCCGACGGGCCCGGCAACGGGTGGCCGCGGCAGCGGGACGGCCGCAGCATGGGACGGCCGCAGCATGGGATGGCCGCGGCATGGGGCGGCTGCGGCATGGGCGGCTGCGGCATGGGCGGCTGCGGCCGGACATCAGGTGATCGCCCGCCCGGGATCACCCGGCCTTGTGCCCGGGGTCACCCACCCCGTGCCCCGTGTCAGCCGGTCCGTGGCCCCCGATCAGCTGCTCGCGGCCCGCGCCGAGGCCGAGGCCGCCACCTTCTTGCAGCTGTCCTGCTTGGCCATGGCGTCCTTGACGTCGCCCTGCTCCAGGTTCTTCAGTGCCGTGTTGCCGCTCTTGCTGAGGCTGCCCAGCTCGGTGGCGATGTCCTGGAGGCCGTCGGCGAACTTCGCCTGGTCCTTGGTGTCGAGCGCGTCGACCTTCTTCTTCAGGTCGGCGTAGGACGCGGAGAGGCCGTTGAGGGCCGTGACGGCGTCCTGCTGCTTCTTCTCGCCGCCCTCGACGCCGGGCGGCGTCCCCGCCTTCTGGACGGCCTGCGCGAGTGCCTTGTAGGCGTCGGACATGTCCTGGAAGGCCTGGGAGTCGGTCTTCTGGACGTTCGCCGGGGCGTTGTTGTCCGTGGCGGCCTTCTTGATGGCGTCGTTGGCCGCGTCGACCTTGGCATCCTGGGCGGGCAGCGCGTCGCAGACCTGCTTGGCCCAGGCGTCGAGCTCCTTGTTGCCGTCGTCGCTGCTGCATCCCGACAGCGCCAGTACCAGTACCGCACCGCCGGACAGTGCGGCCGCGAGCTTCTTGTTCACCGGATTGGTCCCTTCCATGGCTCTCGGCCCCGGAACATACACGCCAACCGGGCGACAGCCCCAGGATGAATGTCCTTCATATGCGCCTATAGATCCATTTGCACGAAGAGAGAGAAGGCTCACGGGCCGGGCGCACACGCAACGAAACGGGCGGCCGACGCGTCAACACGCGTCGGCCGCCCGCCCCTTGAGCTGCGGAACCTGACCGGAACCCGGCAGGTCCCTACGAAACCACCGCCGAATCCGCCGACTTGGGGGAAGAATCGGCGTCGCCTTCGTCACCCACGGCGATCCCGCGCCGCTTGGAGACGTACACCGCGCCGACGATCACGGCCAGCGAGAGCACCGCGATCACGATCCGCACGGCGAGGTTCTCGTCCTCTCCGTAGCTGAACTGGATCACCGCGGGCGCGATGAGCAGCGCCACGAGGTTCATCACCTTCAGCAGGGGGTTGATGGCGGGGCCGGCGGTGTCCTTGAAGGGGTCGCCGACGGTGTCGCCGATCACGGTGGCCGCATGGGCCTCGCTGCCCTTGCCGCCGTGGTGGCCGTCCTCGACCAGCTTCTTGGCGTTGTCCCAGGCCCCGCCGGAGTTGGCGAGGTAGACCGCCATCAGGGTGCCCGCGCCGATCGCGCCCGCCAGATAGGCGCCGAGCGCGCCGACGCCGAGCGTGAACCCGACGAAGATCGGCGCCATGACGGCCAGCAGACCGGGGGTCGCCAGCTCCCTCAGCGCGTCCCTGGTACAGATGTCGACGACCTTGCCGTACTCCGGCTTCTCGGTGAAGTCCATGATCCCGGGCTTCTCACGGAACTGCCGGCGCACCTCGAAAACCACGGAACCCGCCGAGCGCGAGACCGCGTTGATCGCCAGCCCCGAGAAGAGGAAGACGACCGCCGCGCCGGCGATCAGACCGACGAGGTTGTTCGGCTGCGAGATGTCCATCATCAGACTCATCGGCGCGCCGTCACCGCTGAGCTTCTCGCCGACGTCCCGCGCGCCGGTCGTGATCGCGTCACGGTACGACCCGAAGAGCGCCGACGCCGCGAGAACGGCGGTGGCGATGGCGATGCCCTTGGTGATGGCCTTGGTGGTGTTGCCGACCGCGTCGAGGTTGGTGAGCACCTGCGCGCCCGCCCCCTCGACGTCGCCGGACATCTCGGCGATGCCCTGCGCGTTGTCGGAGACCGGTCCGAAGGTGTCCATCGCGACGATCACGCCGACGGTGGTGAGCAGACCGGTGCCGGCCAGGGCCACCGCGAACAGCGCCAGCATGATCGACGTACCGCCGAGGAGGAACGCCCCGTACACGCTCAGACCGATCAGCAGGGCGGTGTAGACGGCGGACTCCAGGCCGACGGAGATGCCGGCGAGGATCACCGTGGCGGGGCCCGTCAGCGACGTCTTGCCGATGTCCCGGACCGGACGGCGGGTGGTCTCGGTGAAGTATCCGGTCAGCTGCTGGATGACGGCGGCCAGGAGGATGCCGATCGCCACCGCGACCAGGGCGAGGATCCGCGGATCGCCGTCCTTGCCGAGGATCGCCTCGTCGGTGACGCCGTCGAGGTCCGCGTACGACCCGGGGAGGTACACGAAGACGGCGACGGCCACCAGCGCGAGCGAGATCACCGCGGAGATGAAGAAGCCCCGGTTGATCGCGGACATGCCGCTGCGGTCGGTCCGCCGGGGCGCCACCGCGAAGATGCCGATCATCGCGGTGATCACACCGATGGCGGGGACCAGGAGCGGGAACGCGAGCCCGGCGTCGCCGAAGGCCGCCGTGCCGAGGATCAGTGCGGCGACGAGGGTTACGGCGTACGACTCGAAGAGGTCGGCCGCCATGCCCGCGCAGTCGCCCACGTTGTCGCCCACGTTGTCGGCGATCGTCGCGGCGTTGCGCGGGTCGTCCTCCGGGATGCCCTGTTCGACCTTGCCGACCAGGTCGGCGCCGACGTCGGCGGCCTTGGTGAAGATGCCTCCGCCGACACGCATGAACATCGCGATCAGCGCCGCGCCGAGACCGAAGCCCTCCAGGACCTTCGGCGCGTCGGCCGTGTACACCAGCACCACGCAGGAGGCGCCGAGCAGACCGAGCCCCACCGTGAACATGCCGACGACGCCGCCCGTACGGAAAGCGATCTTCATAGCCTTGTGCGAAACGGTGGTGAGATCCTTTTCCGGTTCACCCGCCGCAGGAGTCGCTTCCCGGGCCGCCGCGGCGACGCGCACATTACTGCGCACGGCGAGCCACATGCCGATATAGCCGGTGGCCGCCGAGAACGCCGCACCGATCAGGAAGAAGATCGATCGTCCGGCGCGCTGATTCCAGTCGTCCGCGGGCAGCAGCATGAGCAGGAAGAACACCACGACGGCGAATACGCCGAGTGTGCGCAACTGGCGTGCCAGATAGGCGTTGGCGCCTTCCTGGATGGCCGCCGCGATCTTCTTCATGCTGTCGGTGCCCTCGCCGGCCGCGAGCACCTGGCGCACAAGTACGCCCGCGACCACGAGCGCAGCCAGTGCGACGACCCCGATGACCACCACGAGGAGGCGGTTGCCGTCGGTCAGCACTGCAGCTGCGAAGGTTGTGGGGTGGTCCAACCGATGAGGGGTAGAAAGCCCCGCCATTCGTCCTCCTTGACGCTTGGGCTGAGCTCAAGATGTGGACGGATTGTAGGTACCGGAACCTGATCAAAACAGTGCGCGGTAAATGCAATTCGCCTTCGCACGCGATCGGGTGATCAAGTGGGGACGGTAATGCCCTCAAGGCATTGTGGTTCGTGAATTGATTCACGAAATTCCCGGGCAAGATTCACTTCTTCAAGATTCACTTCCTGGGACCACTGTAAGCGCGTCAGGCGATCTCCGCACATGACGAAGGACCCCACGAGTGGGGCCCTTCGTCGTGCGTTTCCGTATGGGTGTGCGCGTGTCGCCGCGATGCCGGATACGGCCATCGGGGTGAGGCGTTCGCGTCAGGCGCCTCATGCCCGGCGCCCTGCGCCCGGCGTCAGACCATGGGCGCGGCGGCCGGTGTGCTCGGCCAGGTCATGCGGATCGACCCGCCGTGCTCGCCGGCGGTGACCTCGACGTCGTCGACGAGGCCGCTGATGACCGCGAGGCCCATCTCGTCCTCCTCGGCCTCCAGGTCGGCCTCCTCGCCGGAGCCCGGCTCCCGGTCTCCGGGAACCGCGTGCGGTGCCTCGTCGCCCACCTCGATGGAGAACTGTTTCTCCTCCTCGATGAGCAGCACCTTCACCGGCGCGGTGATGCCGCCCGTCTGGTGCAGTCCGACGGCGCGGGTGCAGGCCTCGCCGACGGCGAGCCTGACCTCGTCGAGAACGGCCTCGTCCACTCCGGCCCTGCGCGCCACCGCTGCCGCCACCAGCCGGGCGGTCCTGACGTGCTCGGGCAGCGCGCTGAAGCGGAGCTCAACGGTGGCCATGCATCCCCCTCGGAACTACGGGCGTGCTGTCGGGGGGCCGGGCCGCCGAAAGCCCGGTCCCCCGGTGTGTGCAACTGTGCTGCCGCCCCGGGCGCGGCTGTGACGTGCCCGGGATCGGTGATCAGTCGGTGGCCGCTACCGCTTCGTCGACCGAGGTGTGGATGGGGAACACCTTGGTGAGACCGGTGATGCGGAAGATCTTGAGAATGCGCTCCTGGTTGCAGACCAGGCGCAGCGAGCCCTCATGGGCACGCACTCGCTTCAGACCTCCGACCAGCACGCCGAGCCCGGTGGAGTCGAGGAAGTCCACGCCCTCCATGTCGACGACGAGGTGGAAATTCCCGTCGTTCACCAGCTCGACCAGCTGCTCGCGCAGTTTGGGCGCGGTATATACGTCGATTTCGCCACCGACCTCGACGACCGTACGATCGCCGACGGTACGGGTCGACAGGGACAGGTCCACGGATCCTCCAGCACCTTGCTATCGAGCGGTCGCCCCTCGGGACACCTCGGCAGGAGCCCCCGGGACGGTTCGCCAGCCGCGATGGCATTCAATCACTTACCGGCAGGCGTACACGACGCCTTGGCTCCATTGTCCGTCACGCCAGTGACACACTCGGTGCCGATGGCCAAGAATCACCGATCCGATCGATCCTCGGCACAGCCCGCCTCCCGCCTGTCGCCGGGCGAGATCCTGGACCGGCTCGCCCCGGGGCCGAGCCGGGCGTCGCGCATCACTCATACGGAGCACTTGCCCCCGCGCGCGGGCCGCCATGCCGTCTGGCCTGACCGGATTCGCCCGGAGGTCATCGCGGCCGTTCAGGCGTGCGGCATCGAACACCCCTGGGCCCACCAGGCCCGCGCCGCCGAGCACGCCCTGGACGGCGACTCGGTGGTCGTCGCGACGGGCACGGCGTCCGGCAAGTCCCTGGCGTACCTGGTGCCGGTTCTCTCGACGCTCCTGGAGGGCTCGGAGGCCGCGAACGGCCGCGGTGCCACCGCGCTCTACCTGGCCCCCACGAAAGCTCTTGCGGCGGACCAGTGCCGGTCCGTGAAGAAACTTTCACAGCCTCTGGGGACGGCGGTACGCCCGGCCGTGTACGACGGCGACACCCCGTTCGAGGAACGCGAGTGGATCCGCCAGTACGCCAACTACGTCCTCACCAACCCGGACATGCTGCACCGCGGCATACTCCCGTCCCACCCCCGCTGGTCCTCCTTCCTGAAGTCGCTGAAGTACGTCGTCATCGACGAGTGCCACACCTACCGCGGCGTCTTCGGCTCGCACGTCGCCCAGGTGCTGCGCCGCCTGCGCCGCCTGTGCGCCCGCTACGGCGCCTCCCCCGTCTTCCTGCTGGCCTCCGCCACGGCGGCCGAGCCCGCGGTCGCCGCCGGCCGCCTGACCGGCCTCCCGGTCGTGGAGGTCGCCGACGACGCCTCCCCGCGTGGTGAACTGGTGTTCGCCCTCTGGGAGCCCCCGCTCACCGAGATGCAGGGCGAGAGAGGCGCCCCGGTCCGCCGCACCGCCACCGCCGAGACCGCCGACCTGCTCACCGACCTCGCCGTCCAGGGGGTGCGCACGGTCGCCTTCGTCCGCTCCCGGCGCGGCGCCGAGCTGATCTCGGTGATCGCCCAGGAGCGCCTCGGCGAGGTCGACCGCTCCCTGGCCCGGCGTGTCGCGGCGTACCGCGGCGGCTACCTCCCCGAGGAACGCCGCGCCCTGGAGCAGGCCCTGCACTCCGGCGAACTCCTCGGCCTGGCCGCGACGACCGCCCTCGAACTCGGCATCGACGTCTCCGGCCTGGACGCCGTCCTGATCGCCGGCTACCCGGGCACGCGCGCCTCCCTGTGGCAGCAGGCGGGCCGCGCGGGGCGGGCCGGGCAGGGGGCGCTGGCGGTGCTGATCGCCCGCGACGACCCGCTGGACACCTTCCTCGTCCACCACCCCGAGGCCCTGTTCGACCGCCCCGTGGAGTCGACGGTCCTCGACCCCGACAATCCCTACGTCCTCGCCCCCCACCTGTGCGCGGCCGCCGCCGAGATCCCCCTGACGGACGAGGACCTGGAACTGTTCGGCCCGGAGACCACGGGACTGCTGCCGCAGCTGGAGGCCGCGAAGCTGCTGCGCCGCCGGACGCGGGCCTGGCACTGGACACGCCGGGAACGGGCCGCCGACCTCACCGACATCCGGGGCGAGGGTGGCCGCCCGGTCCAGATCGTCGAGGAGGGGACGGGCCGCCTGCTCGGCACGGTCGACGAGGGCGCCGCCCACGCGACCGTCCACGAGGGCGCCGTCCACCTGCACCAGGGGCGCACGTACCTGGTGCGGTCACTGGACCTGGAGGACTCGGTCGCCCTGGTCGAGGAGGCCAGTCCGCCGTACGCGACGGTCGCCCGCGACACGACGTCGATCTCCGTCCTGGAGACGGACGTCGAAGTCCCCTGGGGCGACGGCCGGTTGTGCTACGGCTCCGTCGAAGTCACCAACCAAGTGGTCTCCTTCCTGCGTCGACGGCTCATCACCGGTGAGGTACTGGGCGAGTCGAAGCTCGACCTCCCTCCTCGTACGCTGCGCACCCGTGCGGTGTGGTGGACGGTCACCGAGGACCAGTTGGACGCCGCCCGCATCAACCCCGAGATCCTCGGCGGCGCCCTGCACGCCGCCGAACACGCCTCCATCGGCATGCTGCCCCTCTTCGCGACCTGCGACCGCTGGGACATCGGAGGCGTGTCGATCCCCCTGCACCCCGACACGCTCCTGCCCACGGTCTTCGTCTACGACGGCCACCCGGGCGGCGCGGGCTTCGCGGAGCGCGCCTTCCACACGGCCCGCGCCTGGCTGACCGCCACCCGCCAGGCCATCGCCTCCTGCGAATGCGAGGCCGGCTGCCCGTCCTGCATCCAGTCCCCCAAGTGCGGCAACGGCAACGATCCACTGCACAAGAGGGGGGCGGTACGGCTGCTCACGGAACTGCTGAGGGGGGCTCCGGAGGACAAGCCGGTGGATTAGCGGGCGGGGTGGGGACGGCCCACCTGGCGGGGTGGGGACGGACCGCTGGGCGGGGGTGGAAGGACGCAACGGGCGCCGGCACCGGAGGAGGCGCCTACCGAAGCCGTCGGTGCCGGTGCTGTCAGCCCACCGGCGGCGGAGCCGGAGCCTTCGGTGCTGTCGACCCCACCGGCGCCGATACGGGAGCGGATCGTGCTCTCGCCTTCAGAGGCGGCGGAACCGGAGCCGTCGGTGCTGTCACCCCACCTGCGACGGAACGGGAGGAGACGGCGCTGTCGACCCCACCGGCGGCGGAGCCGGAGGTGGGGCCGGAGGTGGGGCCGGAGGTGGCTGCTCAGGCCCCGGAGGCCCCGCCCTCGCCCTGACCTCCGCCGAGAACGGCCCCCGCCCGGCCGCCGCCGTCACGTCGGAGATCTCCCCGACGACCGCGCACCGCACGAGCCGCGCGCCCTGCGCCCGAGTCACCCGCTCCGCCTGGGCGCAGGCCGCCGACGCACCGTCCGTCCAGTGGTCGGCGGCCGCCAGTGCCGCGAGATCCGCGGCGCCGGCGGCGCGATGCCGGGCCAGCACGGCCTGCCCCAAGGCGAGCACCACGCCGAACACCACGCACAGCACGGCGATCGCACCGACCGTCCAGACGCTCGCCGAACCTCGGTCGGAAACCCCACAGCGACGCCCGCCCACCACAGCGCCCCTGACGAACCGGCCTCGTCGCCCTCTCACTGCCCCACCTCCACGTCCTCCGCCGCCGCCACGGCCTCCTCCCGTACCTCGAACGGCAGCCCCCGCAGCACCGGCGGCCTCGCCACGACCACCACCCGGACCTGGCCGCCCTCCCGGCTGACCGTCACCCGCGCCCCGCGCGGTGCCGTCGCCCTGGTCACCTGCGCCACCGCGTCGGCCGGGTCCTGCCGGGCGGCGGCCCGGGCGCCGGTCCTGGCCGCGTCGAGGCACTGGATCTGAGCCGCCATGACGAGCAGCCCCCACACCAGCGCCATCGCGAACGCCACCAGCACCGGCAGCACGACCGCCGACTCCGCCGTCACGAACCCCCGGTCCGCGGCCCGCGCACGTCCGCGCTCACGTACGCGCACTGAGCGCCCGCTTCACGATGCCCTGCAACTCCGCGGTGACCGTCCCGCTCGTCACCACCTTGTAGAGGATCACGGCGAACGCGACCGCCGCGACGATTCCCATCGCGTACTCGGACGTCACCATCCCCGCGTCCTTCCGCGCCGTGCACACCCTGTGCACCCTGCACACCAGGGCACGCAACCGCGCCCGTACCGCCTTGCTCATCTCAACCCCCGTGAGGTTCGACCCGTTGTTCCGGTGAGCCTTTCGGCCCTGTCAGTCGTTTTTGCCGACCCGTGTCGGCTTCGTTCGCTCTTCTCCCGCACCTGCAGCTCAGCGCACTCTCACGGCGCACCCCCTCCCAGCGCCCCACCCGCCAGGCCGATCACGACGGGTGCGATGCCCACCGCGATGAAGGCGGGCAGGAAGCACAGCCCGACCGGTGCGGTGACCAGGACGGCCGCGCGCCGGGCCCGTGCGGTCCCCGCCCGTGCCCACTCGGCGCGGGCGTCCGCGGCGAGCCGGGCGACCGGTCCGGCCGCCGGAAGCCCTGAGACGTCGGCCCGCTCCAACAACCGGGCGAGGGACGCCGCTCCCGGCACCGCGGCCAGCCGCCGCCACGCGGTGGCGGGTTCGCCTCCCAACCGCACCTCGGCGGCACCGTGCGCCAGCCCGTCCCCGACGGGACCGCCCAGTGCCTCGCCGACCGCCTGTGCCGCGATCACCGGACCGGCGCCCGCCGCGATGCACGCGGCCAGCAGGTCGGCGGCGAGCGGCAGTTGCCGCGCCGCAGCCCGCAGATCGGCCTCGCTCACGGCGTCGACCGCCCGCCGCCGACGGCGCCACCACGCCAGCACCGCGGCGCCGATCAGCCCGAGGCCGAGGCCGACGACACCACCGCCCACCAACCAGCCGGCGCCCAGGACCGCCACCTCGGGCAGCCACCGCCGCGCGACCTCCCGCAGTCCGGGACGCGGGATGTCGTGCACCGCCGCCCGCGCCAGCAGTTCGGCAAGCCGCTGCCGCGTTCTGCGCTCACGCCGTGCAACCGTCAGCCACCGCACCGACCACGCCAGCACCAGTACGCCCCCCACGGCCACCCACAGCCTGTGGACAACTTCCGCACTCATTCCGCCTCCGCCCCCGATCCCTCTCTCCTCACCGGCAGCGCTCGGCCCGTCGACCGCCCCGCCGGAGGGCCCCGCCGATCACCCCACCGGAGGTCCCCGTCGGACCGCCCCGCCGGAACCCTTCGCCGGGCACCCCCTCCGCCCGCGCCCGCTGCCCGCTCCCCGTCCACGCCACCCGCGCTCATCACGCCCCCACACACCACGCCTCACACCTCCTCCGCACCCCGCACGATCCGCATCGCCCACCACATGCCGAGGCCCTCCAGCACCCCACCGACCAGCAGGCACCCCCACCCCGCGCCGGTGTGCAGCAGGACGCGCAGGGGGTCGGCACCGAGTGCGGTCCCCAGGGCGAGGCCCAGCACGGGGAGTCCGGCGAGCATCACCGCCGTGGATCGCGCACCCGCCAACTGAGCGCGTAGATCCGCCCGCTGATCCCGTTCCGCTCGCAACGCCCCTTCCAGGCGGTCGAGGCCTGCGGCGAGGCCTGCGCCCTGGTCCACGGCCACCCGCCAGCACGCGGCGAGCCCGAGCAGTCCGTCGGCCCCGGGCCGGCGTGCCGCGGCGGCGAGCGCTCCGGGCACGTCCCCGCCGAACCGTGCCGCCGCCAGCACGGTGGCCTGCGCCGCGCCCAGCCCTCCGGAGTCGCGAGCGGCCCGCTGCAAGGCTTCCCCGGGCTGCCGTCCCGCGCGCACTTCCCCGGCGAGCGCGGCGCACAGCGCGATCACGGCGTCACCCCGGCGCTCCCCGGCCCGCCGCGCCTCGCGAGCCCGCCGCAACCGACGCAGCAGGGGCACACCGGCCGCTCCCGCGACGACCGGCAGTACCGAGGCGCCCAACACCGCCAGGGCCAGTCCGGCGACCGGCGCCCACCACTCGGGCCGCCACCGCCCACGCACCCTCCGCAGTTCGCCGGCCAGGTCCTGCCAGGACGGCGGCCCACTGCCGGCCGCCCCGCCTCCCGCCAGCAGCAGCTGTGCCCGCCGCGCCCCGGAGTACGGACCGCTCAGCAGCCAGATCGCCGCCCCGGCACAAAGCGCGGCCGTGACCATCGGCGCCTCAGGCATCACGCTCATCTCTCTCCCCCATCCTGACTTCGCAGCAAGTCCCGCAGGCGCTCCCACCCGCGCTCGCGGCTGAACGCCTCCGCCCGCCACCGCAGCGCCGGCACCGTCCGCACCAGCCCGGACGAGTCCCGCTCCAGAACGTGCACCTCGGCGATCCGCCGTCTCCCGGCCCGGTCCCGCACGAGATGCAGCACCACCGACAGGGCGGCCGCCAACTGGCTGTGCAGCGCGGCCCGGTCCAGGCCGGCAGCCGTGCCGAGCGCCTCCAGGCGGGCCGGGACGTCCGCGGCGGCGTTGGCGTGGACCGTGCCGCAGCCGCCCTCGTGGCCCGTGTTCAGCGCGGCCAGCAGGTGGACGACCTCCGGCCCGCGCACCTCGCCCACGACCAGCCGGTCCGGTCGCATCCGCAGCGCCTGCCGCACCAGGTCCTCGAGCGTGATGAGCCCCGCTCCCTCCTGGTTGGCGGGTCTGGTCTCGAGCCGGACGACGTGCGGGTGATCCGGCCGCAGCTCCGCCGAGTCCTCCGCGAGCACGATGCGCTCCCCGGGCCCCCCCAGGCCCAGCAGGGCGCTGAGCAGGGTCGTCTTGCCGCTGCCGGTGCCGCCGCTGACCAGGAACGACAACCGGGCCCGCAGCAGGTCCCGCAGCACCTGGTCGCCGCCCGGCGGCACGGTGCCCGCGGCCACCAGTTCGTCGAGCGTGAACGCCCGCGGCCGCACCACCCGCAACGACAGGCACGTGCAGCCGACGGCGACCGGGGGCAGCACCGCGTGCAGCCGGGTGCCGTCGGGCAGCCGCGCGTCGGCCCAGGGCCGGGCGTCGTCGAGTCGCCGTCCGGCCACCGCGGCCAGGCGCTGCGCGAGGCGTCGAACGGCTGCCGCGTCCGGGAAGGTGACGGTGGTCAACTCCAGGCCACCGCCGCGGTCGACCCAGACCCGGTCCGGGGCCGACACCAGCACGTCGGTCACCGAGGGGTCGGCGAGCAGTGGCTCCAGGGGCCCGCTGCCGACGAGTTCCGACCTCAGTTGCTCTGCCGCGCCGAGGACCTCCGCGTCGCCGAGGACCCGCCCTTGTTCCCTCAGCGCCTGTGCCACGCGCGCGGGGGTCGGCTCGGCGCCGCTCTCGGCGAGCCACTGCCGGACGCCGTCGAGCAGCGCTCCCGTTCCCCTCAGCCGTTCGAGTCCGGGCACCGTGCTCATGCGCCACCTGCCTCGACCAGCGCCCGCTCCCAGAACTCCTTGCAGAACCGGGCGAGGGGCCCGCGGGGGGCCGCGCCGGGTGGCGCCTTGCCGCCGTCCGGACGCAGCAGCCCCGACTCGACGGGCACCTCGCCGGCCAGCGGCAGTCCGAGCAGCCGGGCCACCTCACGGTCGTCGAGTCCGGGCGTGTACGGCCCGCGTACCGCCACCCGAAGGTCGCGCAGGACCATGCCGACGGCGGAGGCGACACGTCCGGCAGCCGCGACCGCGCGCAGTTCCGCCGGGACCACGAGGAGCCCGACGTCGATCTGGGCGAGGGCCTCGGCGACGCCGTCGTCGACGCGGCGCGGCAGGTCGACGACGACCGTGCCGCCTCGGCGCCGGGCTGCGGCGAGCACCGCGCGTACCGCCTGCGGCGGAATGGTGACGCAGTCGCCGCGGTCCCAGCTGAGCACCCGCAGCCGGTGCAGCTCGGGCAGTGACTCCTCCAGGGCGCCGCCGCCGACCCGGCCGCGTGAGGCGGCGAACGCGGGCCAGCGCAATCCTTCCGCGGTCTCCCCGCCGAGGAGCACGTCGAGTCCGCCGCCCAGCGGATCGGCGTCCACGAGGAGGGTGCGCAGTCCCTCACGCGCGGAGGTGACGGCAAGGGCGCACGCGAGCGTGGACGCTCCGGCGCCACCGCGCCCGCCGACGACGCCGACGGTGAGAGCGGGCCGGCCGACGCCCTCGGCGACGTCGGCGATGCGGTCGACCAGCCACTGTTCACCGTCGGGCAGCACCAGGACGTGGTCGGCTCCGATCTCGACGGCGCGTCGCCACACCCCGGAGTCGTCCTGGTCGCGTCCGACGAGAACCACTCCGCGCCTGCGGGCGGCCCCGCGCACCCGGCGCGCGGCGTCGTCGCCGACCAGGACGAGCGGCGCGGACTCCCAGCCGCCCCGCTGTTCCGGAACGGAGGGGTGCACCTCCGGTGTGGCGCCTGCCGCGGCGCACAGCCGCAGCAGGTCGTCGAGGAGCTCGGCGTCCTCGGTGACAATCAGCGGCCTGCCCTGCCGTCCTCCGGTGGCGGGCGGCGGGTCGTGTGTGACGGCTCCGGTCACGGTTTCCATCCCCCTTCGCTGCGGGGCGCGCGCCGCTCCGCGGCCCCGCGATTCCCCTGCGTGTGAAGAACCGGCGAGCGGTCTCCATATGAACGACCGGCGGAAACCGGCCCACGCGCCCGGCAAACGGAACCGGCCAAGAACTCGCCGCGAGCGGACGCGTCGGAATCACGGTGCAGCGAACCCGGAAATCTTGTGGATCTTGGTGGATAACTGTGGACGAGAGGATGGTTGTGAATATCGCTGTCACCCATACCGGTGAGCGCTGTCCCAGTCCCCGTACGACTTCCGCAGAGCAGTCCGACGACTACGCAGCGTGACGGGTTGCGGGCATGCGGAAGATGCGGCTGCGGACGCCTCGGCATGGCGTCACGGCCGCTTGCAGAAGAGGAAAACCCACCCGGACATGCGACGACCCCCGCCGGGGGGGAGAGCGGGGGTCGTCTCCACGGCCGACTCGGGGGGGGAGGAGCCGGACCGGGTTAGCACGGTCGCGAACGATCCGTGACTTCCATGGTGTACCCGAGAGCCCTCTCAGGCAAACCCACACGCCCACCTTACGCCGAATGGGCTCCCCCTATGCTCTGCGTTGTGGAAAACCACTCCTTGCCCCGCACAGCGGCCTTCTTTGACCTGGACAAGACGGTCATTGCGAAGTCGAGCACGCTCACCTTCAGCAAGTCCTTCTACCAGGGCGGCCTGATCAACCGCAGGGCGGCCTTGCGCACCGCATACGCCCAGTTCGTCTTCCTCGTGGGCGGTATGGACCACGACCAGATGGAGCGGACGCGCGAGTACCTGTCCGCGCTGGTGCGCGGCTGGAACGTCCAGCAGGTGAAGGAGATCGTGGCCGAGACCCTCCACGCCCTGATCGACCCGCTCATCTACGACGAGGCCGCCTCCCTCATCGAGGAACACCACATCGCGGGCCGCGACGTCGTGATCGTGTCGACGTCGGGCGCCGAGGTGGTCGAGCCGATCGGCGAGCTGCTCGGCGCCGACCGCGTGGTGGCCACCCGCATGGTCGTCGGCGAGGACGGCTGCTTCACCGGCGAGGTGGAGTACTACGCGTACGGCCCGACCAAGGCGGAGGCGATCAAGGAGCTGGCGGAGTCCGAGGGGTACGACCTCTCGCGCTGCTACGCCTACAGCGACTCGGCGACCGACCTGCCGATGCTGGAGGCGGTGGGCCACCCGCACGCGGTGAACCCCGACCGCGCACTGCGCCGCGAGGCCCTCGCGCGCGGGTGGCCGATTCTGGACTTCCACCGGCCGGTGCGGCTGAAGCAGCGCATCCCCTCGTTCTCCGTCCCGCCGCGCCCCGCGCTGGTCGCGGCGGCCGCCATAGGAGCCGCGGCCGCCACGGCCGGACTCGTCTGGTACGCCAGTCGGCGCAGGGCGGCGCCGGCCGTCTGAGCGGAACCGCGCACCCACTCCCACCAGGGCGTCCGTTTACCGCCTCTTTGAGAGTAAAAGTAAAGAAGTGGCGACGGGACTTCCGCTTGCCGGGGTCCTGGAGTACAAAGGACTCAACGGCCCGCGAGACCAAGGACATCCGAAAGGATCACCTTAAATACCGCATTTGGCCCCACGGACCGGTGCATGAACATCGGGCACCCACGCGACGTCGACCCGTCGATTACGGGCCAGCCGCACCAGGTGACGGGCAAAGTTCCCGACCTGATGGGCGACATTCGAGGACGCTTGGTAACTCGATGAGCATGCCAGCGGCGGTACGACAATTCGTACCGCCGCATCTTGTGTCCGGACCCCTCGCGGGGCCTTTTTCCCGTCAGGCCGCCCCGCGCTGCAGCGCCTCGCACACCGCCGTCGACTCACGGGCTCCCAGCTCGACCGCCCGGCCGCAGTGGGCGATCCAGGCCGCCATACCCTCAGGTGTACCGGAGACGTAACCGTCCAGCGCGGCCAGGTAGGCCGCCCGCCCCAGTTCGGCGTGGCCCACCTCGGCCGGGCAGACCGACTTCGGGTCGAGGCCGCTGCCGATCAGGACGATGCGTTCGGCCGCGCGCGCGACCAGGCCGTTGTGGGAGGCGAAGGGGCGCAGAGCGAGCAGTTCGCCGTGGACGACGGCAGCCGTCACCAGGGCGGGAGCGGAACTGCCCGCCACGATCAGCCCGGACAGCCCTTCCAGCCGGCCGGCGACCTCGTCCGCGCCGGGCAGCGGCAGCTCGATCAGCGGCTCGTCGACCTGCTCACCGGCCTGGCGCGGGCGGCCGACCTCGTCGTCCTTGCTCGCCGCGGCCACCAGGTGCAGCCGGGCCAGTACCCGCAGGGGCGACTGGCGCCAGATGGACAGCAGCTGGCCCGCCTCGGCGGTCAGCCGCAGCGCCGCGCCCACGACGCGCGCCTCGTCGTCGGCGCCGAAGTCACTGCGCCGGCGCACCTCCTCCAGGGCCCAGTCCGCACCGGACAGCGCCGCCGAACCGCGGGCGCCGCGCAGGGCGGCCTCGGAGGTGATCGCGGTGCTGCGGCGGCGCATGATGCGGTGCCCGTAGACCCGGTCCACGGCCTTGCGGACGGTCTCGACGGACTCGGCCACACCGGGCAGCGAGCCCAGGGCCGCGAGCGGATCGGCGGGAGCGCCTGTCGTACTCATGGAGACGACACTACGCAACGGGCGCCCGCACCCCTCGATGGAGTGGTCTTCTTCACGCAGCCCTGCCACGCAAAGCTATCAGCGCACTACTCTTGGTGAACATGAAAATTGCTTTCGTCGGGAAGGGCGGCAGCGGCAAGACCACCCTGTCGTCCTTGTTCATCCGCCACCTCGCCGCCACCGGCGCGCCCGTGATCGCGATCGACGCGGACATCAACCAGCACCTGGGAGCCGCGCTCGGTCTGGACGAGGCGGAGGCCGCGGCCCTGTCCGCGATGGGCGACCGGCTGCGCCTGATCAAAGACCATCTGCGCGGCTCCAACCCCCGCATCGCCTCCGCCGACACGATGATCAAGACGACGCCGCCCGGCGAGGGATCCCGGCTGCTGCGGGTGCGCGAGGACAACGCGGTGTACGACGCCTGCGCGCGGACCGTGGCACTCGACGGCGGCGCCGTCCGTTTGATGGTCACGGGCCCCTTCACGGACGCCGACCTGGGGGTCGCCTGCTACCACTCCAAGACGGGAGCGGTGGAGCTGTGCCTGAACCACCTGGTGGACGGACGTGACGAGTTCGTCGTGGTCGACATGACGGCGGGCTCGGACTCCTTCGCCTCCGGCATGTTCACCCGTTTCGACGTCACGTTCCTCGTCGCCGAACCGACCCGGAAGGGGATCTCCGTCTATCGCCAGTACAAGGAGTACGCCCGCGACTTCGGCATCGAGTTGAGGGTCGTCGGCAACAAGGTGCAGGGGCAGGACGACCTCGACTTCCTCCGCGCCGAGGTCGGGGACGACCTGCTCGTGACGGTCGGGCACTCCGACTGGGTGCGGGCCATGGAGAAGGGCCGGCCGCCCCGGTTCGACGCCCTGGAGAAGGCCAACCGCCACGCCTTGGACGTGCTGCGGGCGGCCGTCGACTCGGCGTACGAGCGGCGCGACTGGGAGCGCTACACGCGCCAGATGGTGCACTTCCACCTGAAGAACGCGCAGTCGTGGGGGAACGAGCGGACCGGGGCCGACCTGGCCGCTCAGGTCGACCCCGGCTTCGTCCTCGGCGAGAGCGTCACCGCCTCCGTGTGACGGCCGGCCGGCTCCCCGGCGGCTACTGCTTCGGTGCCGGCGCCCCGGGCACACCCTTCGGCGCCGGCGCGGGGCCACCGGAGAGGAAGGCCGCCCAGCCCTGCTTCGGGGCCTCGCCGACCTTGAGGGTGCCCAGCTTGGCCAGGGTCTGCGGGTCCTGGGCGTCCAGCCAGTCGGCCAGCTGCCGGAAGGAGACACAGCGCACCTCCTCTCTGGTGCAGACCCGCTCCACGACCTCCTGTACGGCGCGCATGTAGGTGCCGCCGTTCCAGGACTCGAAGTGGTTGCCGATGATCAGAGGCGCCCGGTTGCCGTCGTAGGCCCGCCGGAAGCCCATGAGCAGGCCGTCACGCATCTGGTCGCCCCAGAGGTCGTGCTTGGTGGGGTCGCCCTGGGTGTTGGTGCCGGACTGGTTGACCATGAAGTTGTAGTCCATGGTGAGCTGCTCGTAGGAGTGGCCCGGAAAGGGCACGAGCTGCATTGACAGGTCCCACAGGCCCTCCTCCCTGTCGGGCCACACCTGGTTGTTGACGCCGCTGGTGTCGTAGCGGAAGCCGAGCTCCCGGGCGGCCTTCATGAAGTTCTCCCGGCCTTCGAGGCAGGGGGTGCGGGCGCCGATGAGCTCCTTGTCGTAGTCGAAGGGCAGCGGGGACGCCGTCTTCATGCCGGTGTTGGTCTTCCAGGTCTTCACGAACTGCTTGGCCTGGGCGATCTCGTCCCGCCACTCCGCCACCGACCACTCGCCGACGCCGCCGCCCTTGCCGCAGAAGTGGCCGTTGAAGTGGGTGCCGATCTCGTTGCCCTCCAGCCAGGCCAGGCGCAGTTGCCTCACGGTGGCATCGATGCCCTCGTGGTCGTTGAAGCCGATGTCGGAGCGGCCCGGCGAGTGCTGCGGCGGTTTGTAGAGGTCGCGCTTCTCCTCCGGCAGCAGGTACACCCCGCTGAGGAAGTACGTCATGGTGGCGTTGTTGGCCTTGGACACCTGGCGGAAGTGGGAGAACAGCCGCTGGCTGTCCTCGCCGGCGCCGTCCCAGGAGAAGACGACGAACTGCGGCGGCTTCTGGCCCGGCTTCAGGCGTTCCGGTCTGGGCAGGTGCGGCTGGGCGCCGGTGAAGGCGGTGGAACCGTCGCCGATCAGGCGGACCGCGCTCTCGGGAGCCGTGGCCGGCCTCTCCTTCTGCGGGCCCGGCGCCCCTTGCCGGGGACCGTCGGACCGACCGGTTGCCGCCGTGCAACCGGCGAGCGAAGCGGCGGCGGCCGCGGCGACCACGGCGCACGCGGTGATCCTCTGGGTGGCGGCCATCTTCCGCCCACCTTCTTCCTTCTCTCGGACCAACGCCGGCAAGGGCGTTCTGAGGTGGCGTGCCGGGACGAGCCGACAGCGCCGCCAAGGTCGCACGGGACAGAGAAGGAATTAGTACGACAAGCCGACAAAGGACTCACTTCACTCCTGCGGGTGATCTATTGACCCATTTGCCCGAAATAACCATGCTTGGCCTTTACTCTGCATTACGATCTGTTTACCGAGCGTTGATTTTTCATCCCGCCACTGCACGCCGTGACCCACGGCCGCGACCGCCCCCGCCTCGCCGGGGGACCACTTGTTCCGCGACCGCGCTGCCCCGGAGGAGACGGGAAACATGTCAGCCTGCGTCCCCACCCGCACGTCCGACTCGACGCACACCCGGCGCGTCCACCCGCCCCACAGCCCCCCACCGACCCGGCGCCGCCGCTTCCATGTCGCCGGCGCCGACGTGTCCGCCTCGATCGCGGTCTTCCTGATCGCCCTGCCCCTGTCCCTCGGCATCGCCCTCGCCACCGGCGCACCTCTGCAGGCCGGCCTCGTGGCCGCCGCCGTCGGCGGGCTCGTCGTCGGGTGGCTCGGCGGGGCGCCGCTCCAGGTCAGCGGCCCCGCCGCCGGACTGACCGTCGTCACCGCCGACCTCATCCACCGCTACGGCTGGCAGACCACGTGCGCCATCACCGTGCTCGCCGGCCTCGCCCAACTCGGCCTGGGCTGCCTGCGCGTGGCACGCAGCGCGCTCGCCGTCAGCCCCGCCATCGTGCACGGCATGCTCGCCGGCATCGGCGTCACCATCGCCGTCGCCCAACTCCACATCGTCCTCGGCGGCAGCCCGCAGAGCTCCGTCCTCGACAACCTCCGCGCCCTGCCCGCCCAGTTGGCGGATCTGCGGCCGGCCGCCGTGGCGGTGAGCGCGCTGACGCTGGCTCTCCTGCTGCTCTGGCCCCGCCTGCCCGGCCGGATCGGCCGCCTGCTGCGCACGGTGCCCGCGGCGTTGGTCGCCGTCGCCGGTGCCACCGCCACCGCCGTACTCGCCGGCCTGACCCAGCCGAGGGTCGAGCTGCCGTCCTGGAGCAGCCACGCCCTGGCCGGACTGCCCGAGGGACCCGTACTCGGTCTGGTCGCGGCCGTGCTCACCATCACACTGGTGTGCAGCGTTCAGTCCCTGCTGGGCGCGGTCGCCGTGGACAAGCTGATCGCCTCCCGCCCCGGTCTTCCCGCCCGGGTCGGGCGCTCCGACCTCGACCGCGAACTGCTCGGGCAGGGCGCCGCCAACGTGGTCTCCGGAGCACTCGGCGGACTGCCGGTCGCGGGCGTGGCCGTGCGCAGCACCGCGAATGTGCGCGCCGGTGCCGTCAGCCGGAACTCCACGATGCTGCACGGCGTTCTCGTAGTAGTCGCCGCGCTGTTGATGGTCCCGCTGCTGGAGCTCATCCCGCTCGCCTCGCTCGCCGCCCTGGTGATGGCCGTCGGCATCCAGATGGTGTCCCTGCACCACATCCGCACGGTGACCCGCCACCGAGAGGTGCTGGTGTACGCCGTCACCACCCTCGGCGTGGTGCTCCTCAACGTCCTGGCGGGCGTGGCGCTGGGGATCGCGGTGGCCGTCGCCGTCTCCCTGCACCGTCTCGCCCGCACCCGCATCACCCATCACGAGCAGGAAGGAGTCCATCACGTACGTGTCCGAGGACAGTTGACGTTCCTCGCGGTGCCACGGCTCAGCCGCGCCCTGCACCTCGTGCCCCAAGGCACGCATGCGGTGGTCGAGTTGGACGGCTCCTTCATGGACCACGCGGCGTACGAGACCCTGCAGGACTGGCGGAAGACGCACACCGGGCAGGGCGGCTCCGTCGACCTGACCGGCCGCCGCTCCGGCACCGGTGTCACGGCCGCCGAGCCCACCGCCATCGAGGATCCCGACCCCACCCAGGAGGCGGGCACCTCCCTGGCCGGCTGCCGCTGCCGTCCCTGGACACCCTGGCGCAACCACCAGTGCGAGGGTCGGAAGATCACGCCTTCGCCCCTGTCGTTGGCCTCGCCCGGCGGCCGTACGGACGGACACCCACAGGACGGGACCTCGGCAGGAAAGCCGGACGGACAGGCCGGCGGACCTCTCGGCGGGCCCTCCAGGCCCGACGGGTCCGCCGACGGGTCCGACGGGTCTGGGACGTCCGACGGGCACGGGGCGGCCGACGGGTCCCCCGAAGCGGCCAGGTCAGCCGGGCCCACCGGTTCTGCCGGGTCCGCCGGCTCTGCCGGGTCGGGCAGGCCCGCCGACACCGCGCCGAGCGCTCACCAACTCGTCCGTGGTATCAGCGCGTTCCAGCGCAACACCGCGCCTCTGGTGCGGGATGAGCTGGCGCGGCTGGCCCGGGAGGGACAGCGCCCGTCCCAGCTCTTCCTCACCTGCGCCGACTCACGGCTGGTCACCTCGATGATCACCTCCAGTGGTCCCGGCGACCTGTTCGTGGTGCGCAACGTGGGGAACCTGGTGCCGCTGCCCGGAGAGGAGAGCGGGGACGACTCGGTGGCGGCCGCCATCGAGTACGCGGTGGACGTGCTCGAGGTGCGGTCCATCACGGTGTGCGGGCACTCCGGGTGCGGGGCCATGCAGGCATTGCTCAGCTCCGAATCCGGCAGCGGCGGCGGCGCGCAGACTCCGCTGAAGCGGTGGCTGCGGCACGGGCTGCCGAGCCTGGAGCGGCTGGCCGACGACAGCCGCCCCTGGGCCCGGCTCGCCGGGCGGGCGCCGGCCGACGCGGTCGAGCAGCTCTGCCTGACCAACGTGGTTCAGCAGTTGGACCACCTGCGCGCGCACGAGTCGGTGGCCCGGGCATTGCGGGCCGGCGCGCTGGAGCTGCACGGGATGTACTTCCACGTCGGTGAGGCCCAGGCGTACCTGCTCACCGAGAGAGGCGGGGAGGAGGGCGGGCTCTTCCACCACATCGGAGTGCCCGAGGTGGCGGATGCTTCCGACGGCCCCCATGCCCCCACGGGCTCGGAGGCCTCCTCTATCCCGGAGACCTCGGACGTCCGACGAGTCTCCTCGGCCCCGCAGGTGTCCGACGTGTCCGCCTGAAGCCGGTGCCGGTGTGCCGGTCCCCGTCGGGCGGGGGCCGCACACCGGCGGCGCCGTCACCCACCCGGAACCCCGGTCACGGTCTCGCCGGCACGCCCACGCAGGCGCGCCGGAGTCACCGGAACCGCCCGGGGGATGTGAAAGGCGTTACAGCGGCTGAACTCCGGCCGGTCGGCGTCCGTGGCTACGGATGACCCCGGCCGACGGCCGGGCCGACGGAAGCAACCCGGAACACGACCTGAACAGGTCTAAACCAATTTTCCGTCGGCCCTTGTCACCGGGCACCCGGGTCTGATGAGCTGTGGCCTGGGACACAACGGACACCCTTCGAGAGGGAGATGTCGTGAGCAACGAGAGCCTGGCCAACCTGCTCAAGGAAGAGCGCAGGTTTGCGCCCCCCGCCGAGCTGGCCGCGCACGCCAACGTCACGGCGGAGGCGTACGAACAGGCCAAGGCTGACAGGCTCGGCTTCTGGGCCGAGCAGGCCCGCCGACTGACCTGGGCCAAGGAGCCGACGGAGACGCTGGACTGGTCGAACCCGCCGTTCGCCAAGTGGTTCAAGGACGGCGAGCTCAACGTCGCGTACAACTGCGTCGACCGCCACGTGGAGGCCGGGTACGGCGACCGGGTTGCGATCCACTTCGAGGGAGAGCCCGGGGACAGCCGCGCGATCACCTACGCCCAGCTCAAGGACGAGGTCTCCAAGGCCGCACATGCCCTGCTGGAGCTGGGAGTGCGCAAGGGCGACCGCGTCGCCGTCTACATGCCGATGATCCCCGAGACGGCGGTCGCGATGCTGGCGTGCGCCCGTATCGGCGCCACGCACTCCGTCGTCTTCGGCGGTTTCTCGGCGGACGCGCTGGCCACCCGCATCCAGGACGCCGACGCCAAGGTCGTCATCACGTCCGACGGCGGCTACCGGCGCGGCAAGCCGTCCGCGCTCAAGCCGGCCGTCGACGAGGCGATCTCCAAGGTCGACAACGTGGAGCACGTGCTTGTGGTCCGCCGTACCGGGCAGGACGTCGCGTGGGACGACAGCCGGGACGTGTGGTGGCACGACATCGTGGACCGGCAGCCGGCCGAGCACACGCCCGAGGCGTTCGAGGCCGAGCACCCGCTGTTCATCCTCTACACCTCCGGTACGACGGGGAAACCGAAGGGCATCCTGCACACCTCCGGCGGCTACCTCACCCAGGCCGCCTACACCCACCACGCCGTCTTCGACCTCAAGCCGGAGACCGACGTGTACTGGTGCACCGCCGACGTCGGCTGGGTCACCGGGCACTCGTACATCGTCTACGGGCCGCTGGCCAACGGCGCGACCCAGGTCATGTACGAGGGCACGCCCGACACCCCGCACCAGGGCCGGTTCTGGGAGGTCGTGCAGAAGTACGGGGTGACGATCCTGTACACGGCGCCGACCGCCATCCGTACGTTCATGAAGTGGGGCGACGACATCCCCGCGAAGTTCGACCTGTCCAGCCTGCGGGTCCTCGGGTCCGTGGGTGAGCCGATCAACCCCGAGGCCTGGATCTGGTACCGCAAGCACATCGGGGGCGACCGTACGCCGATCGTGGACACCTGGTGGCAGACCGAGACCGGCGCGATGATGATCTCGCCGCTGCCGGGCGTCACGGAGACCAAGCCGGGCTCCGCGCAGACGCCGCTGCCCGGCATCTCCGCGACCGTCGTCGACGACGAGGCGAACGACGTACCCAACGGAGGTGGCGGCTACCTGGTCCTGACCGAGCCGTGGCCGTCGATGCTGCGCACCATCTGGGGCGACGACCAACGGTTCATCGACACGTACTGGTCCCGCTTCGAGGGCAAGTACTTCGCCGGTGACGGCGCGAAGAAGGACGACGACGGAGACATCTGGCTGCTGGGCCGGGTCGACGACGTGATGCTCGTGTCGGGCCACAACATCTCCACCACCGAGGTGGAGTCGGCACTCGTCTCCCACCCGTCGGTCGCCGAGGCGGCGGTCGTCGGCGCGGCGGACGAGACGACGGGCCAGGCGATCGTCGCCTTCGTCATCCTGCGCGGTACGGCGTCGGAGGACGAGAGGCTCGTCGACGACTTGCGCAACCACGTCGGCGCGACCCTCGGCCCGATCGCCAAGCCCAAGCGGATCCTGCCGGTGGCCGAGCTGCCGAAGACGCGTTCCGGCAAGATCATGCGCCGTCTGCTGCGGGACGTCGCCGAGAACCGCCAGCTCGGAGACGTGACCACCCTGACCGACTCCACGGTCATGGATCTCATCCAGGCGAAGCTGCCGGCCGCGCCGAGCGAGGACTAGGCGACCGGGGACCGGCCGAGCGGGAGTAGTCGTACGCCGACAGGGGCACCCGGTGACCAGTGCGCCGGGTGCCCCTGTCGCACATCACGCGAAGATCACCGGGACCCCGCACGGCGCAGCTTAGGTAAGCTAAACAAACAGGTGAGCCGGGAAGTCTGGTCGGCACGTGTTCCGTCCTGCCCACCGACCGAAGGTGTCCCCCGTGACCGCGCCCCGTACAACCGCTCCCCGCAAGGTCCTCGGACGGCTGTCCCTCCCCGAGCGGACCTTCGTCGCGGACGCCCTGCGCACCGAGACCGTCGGCGGTGTGCTGCTGCTCGTCGCCGCTGTCACCGCGCTGGTCTGGGCGAACGTACCCGCGCTGCACGACAGCTACGAGACGGTCAGCCACTACCACCTCGGTCCCGAGGCCCTCGGGCTGAACCTGTCCATCGCCCACTGGGCCGCCGACGGTCTGCTCGCCGTCTTCTTCTTCGTCGCCGGCATCGAACTCAAGCGCGAACTGGTCGCCGGAGACCTCAAGGATCCCCGGGCCGCGGTCCTGCCCGTGGTGGCCGCCCTGTGCGGCATGGCCGCACCGGCACTCGTGTACACGCTCACCAGCCTCACCGGCGGCGGCTCGACGGACGGCTGGGCCGTGCCCACCGCCACCGACATCGCGTTCGCGCTGGCCGTGCTCGCCGTCATCGGCACGTCCCTGCCGAGCGCACTGCGCGCCTTCCTGCTCACGCTCGCCGTCGTCGACGACCTCTTCGCGATCCTGATCATCGCGGTGTTCTTCACCGACACCCTGAACTTCGCCGCCCTCGGCGGCGCGGTCGCCGGCCTCGCCGTGTTCTGGCTGCTGCTGCGCAAGGGCGTCCGCGGCTGGTACATCTACGTCCCGCTCGCGGTCGTCGTCTGGGCCCTGATGTACAACAGCGGCATCCACGCCACCATCGCCGGCGTCGCGATGGGGCTGATGCTGCGCTGCACCACCCGGGAGGGCGAGGAGCGCTCCCCGGGCGAGCGCATCGAGCACCTGGTACGGCCCCTGTCCGCAGGACTGGCCGTCCCCCTGTTCGCCCTGTTCAGCGCCGGTGTGGCCATCTCCGGCGGGGCGCTCGCGAAGGTGTTCTCCCAGCCGGAGACCCTCGGCGTGGTGCTGGGACTGGTCGTCGGCAAGACGATCGGCATCTTCGGCGGAACATGGCTGACCGCCCGCTTCACCCGGGCCTCGCTCAGCGAGGACCTCGCCTGGGCGGACCTCTTCGCCGTCGCGACGCTGGCCGGCATCGGCTTCACGGTCTCCCTGCTCATCGGCGAGCTGGCCTTCGAGGGCGACACGGCCCTCACCGACGAGGTCAAGGCCGCCGTCCTGACGGGCTCGGTGATCGCGGCGGTTCTGGCGAGCGTCCTGCTGAAGATCCGCAACGCCAAGTACCGGCGCCTGTGGGAGGCCGAGCAGCGTGACGACGACCTCGACGGTATCCCCGACGTCTACGAGGAGCACGACCCGGCGTACCACCTGCGCATGGCCGCCATCCATGACCGCAAGGCGTCCGAGCACCGGCGGATCGCCGCGGAGATCGCCCGGGAGAAAGGCGCCGCGGGGACCGGGCTTGCCGAAGTGACGGGCAGGGCGGGCGAGGAGGGCGACCGTCCGGCATGATCTGACGGGACGGTACAAAAGACGGGACCGCACGCAGTCAGGCAGAAGCCGGCGGAACCGTACAAGACGAGGGAGACCGCGATGAGCGCACCCGACGGCAGCCCGGTCGGCGCCGAACGCAGCATCGGCCAGCTGTTCGCCTCCGCGACGACCGAGATGTCGGCGCTGGTGCACGACGAGATCGCGCTGGCGAAGGCGCAGCTCAAACAGGACGTCAAGCGCGGCGCGACGAGCGGCGGCGCGTTCACGATGGCCGGCGCGATCCTGCTCTTCTCGCTGCCGATGCTCAACTTCGCCCTCGCCTACGGCATCCGGACCTGGAGCGACTGGAACCTCGCGATCTGCTTCCTGCTGTCCTTCGCGGCCAACGTCCTGATCGCCCTGGTCCTGGTGCTGGTCGGCGTCGTCTTCGCGAAGAAGGCCAAGAAGGGCAAGGGCCCGCAGAAGGTCGCCGCCTCCGTGAAGGAGTCCGCGGGCGTCCTGCAGAAGGCCAAGCCGCACCCGAGGCCCGAGCTCGCGCGGGACCGGGCTCCGGAGGCCATCGAGGCTGTGGCACGCTCGTCGTCATGACGGACCCCGCCACGCCTTCGGCGCTACCTGCCTCGGTCGTACGACCCGACGTCGTCGACGGCCGAAAGGTGACCCACCGGGAGGTCGCCGCCAACGGCGCGCGCTTCCACATCGCCGAGCTGGGCGACGGCCCCCTCGTCATGCTGGTGCACGGCTTCCCCCAGTTCTGGTGGACCTGGCGGCACCAGCTGACCGCGCTGGCCGACGCGGGCTTCCGGGCCGTCGCGATGGATCTGCGGGGTGTCGGCGGCAGCGACCGCACGCCCCGCGGCTACGACCCGGCCAACCTGGCCCTCGACATCACCGGCGTGATCCGCTCCCTCGGCGAGCCGGACGCCGCGCTGGTCGGCCACGACCTGGGCGGCTACCTGGCGTGGACGGCGGCCGTCATGCGCCCCAAGCTCGTACGGCGGCTCGCGGTCGCCTCGATGCCGCACCCCCGGCGCTGGCGCTCGGCGATGCTCGCCGACGTCCGGCAGACCTCCGCGAGCTCCCACATCTGGGGTTTCCAGCGGCCCTGGATCCCGGAGCGGCAGCTGACCGCCGACGACGGAGAACTGGTGGGCCGGCTGATCCGTGAGTGGTCCGGGCCCTCGTTGCCGGAGGACGAGGTGCTGGAGAGGTACCGGCGCGCGATGTGCATCCCCTCCACCGCGCACTGCTCGGTGGAGCCGTACCGGTGGCTGGTGCGGTCACTGGCCCGCCCGGACGGCATCCAGTTCTACCGGCGCATGAAGCGGCCCGTGCGCGTGCCGACGCTCCATCTGCACGGCTCCCTCGACCCGGTGATGCGCACCCGCAGCGCGGCCGGCTCCGGGGAGTACGTCGAAGCGCCGTACCGCTGGCGGCTGTTCGACGGACTCGGCCACTTCCCGCACGAGGAGGACCCGGTCGCTTTCTCCACCGAACTGATCAATTGGCTGAAGGATCCCGAACCCGATCGGTGACCAGGACATCGCGCCCGGTATCCGATCCTGAACACCTGTACTACGAACAGCCAATTGCCCGGCGCATAGGCCAATTGGCGGGCCCGCGGGCGGTTATCGACCTTGGGGCGGGGGCAGACGTCGGGGTATGGGCTGGACGCACGACTACAGTGACGTAGCACGCAACCGCCGCTCGGCCACGGGCCTGAGCTCCCACCAACGAGGGACCGCGCCGCAATCGGGCAGCGACCTCCGGGTGGGCATTCCGCATATCCTGCGCCGCCGGGCCCGCTGGGTCTCGGTACGCCTGCGTCACCCGCGCGGGTGACACGCTCCGCGCGGCGACACACCCGCCTGCGACACACCCCCCGCGCTACAGCGCGCAGTTGTCGCTGTCCACTTCCTGGTTGGCGGTGCGTCCCCGGGCGATGTCGTCCCGGATCTCGTCCGCGGTGAGCGCGTAGCCGGTGTCGGCGTCGTCGAGGGACTTGGCGAAGACCACGCCGTACACCTTGCCGTCGGGCGTGAGCAACGGGCCGCCGGAGTTGCCCTGGCGGACGGTCGCGTACAGCGAGTAGACGTCACGGCGGACGGTGCCGCGGTGGTAGATGTCCGGGCCGTTGGCCGTGATGCGCCCGCGCACGCGCGCGGACCGCACGTCGTACGCGCCGTTCTCCGGGAAGCCCGCGACGATCGCGCTGTCGCCGCTCGCCGCGTCCTCGGTGGTGAAGCGCAGGACGGGCGCGTCGAGGTTCGGTACGTCGAGGACGGCGATGTCGCGCTTCCAGTCGTACAGCACGACGGTGGCGTCGTACTTGCGGCCCTCGCCGCCTATCTGGACGGTGGGCTCGTCGACGCCGCCCACGACGTGCGCGTTGGTCATGACGCGGCGCTCGCCGAAGACGAAGCCGGTGCCCTCCAGGACCTTGCCGCAGCTCTCCGCGGTGCCCGTGACCTTGACGATGGAGCGCTGCGCGCGCGTGGCCACCGCGCTGCCCGCGAGGGCCGGGTCCGGTGGCCGGACGTCCGTGATCGGCTCGTTGGAGAACGGACTGAAGACCTGCGGGAAGCCGTTCTGCGCGAGGACGGAGGAGAAGTCGGCGAACCAGGTGTCGGCCTGGTCGGGCAGCGCGCGGGCCACCCCGAGCAGCACCTTGGAGTTGCGGACCTCCTTGCCCAGCGTGGGCAGGGTGGTGCCGGCGAGGGCGGAACCGATCAGCCACGCCACGAGCAGCATGGCGACGACGTTGACGAGCGCGCCGCCCGTCGCGTCCAGCGCGCGGGCCGGGGACCAGGTGATGTACCGGCGCAGCTTGTTGCCGAGATGGGTGGTCAGGGCCTGGCCCACGGAGGCGCAGACGATCACGACGACGACCGCGACGACGGCGGCGGTCGTGCTCACCTCGGAGTTGTCGGTCAGCGCGTCCCAGATGACCGGCAGCAGGTAGACGGCGACGAGGCCGCCGCCCAGGAACCCGATCACCGACAGGATGCCGACGACGAAGCCCTGGCGGTAGCCGACCACCGCGAACCAGACGGCCGCGACCAGCAACAGGATGTCCAGCACGTTCACCGTTTCAGGCCTCGCCTCTTTCTTCCCCGGCCAGTGCAGGTCGGCCGGAGGTCCGGGGGGTGTGCCCCGGGTAGACACAGCACGGAGGACACCCTGTCATGACCGCCAGTCGAGCGGGACCTGCTTCTCACGGTCCCAGGGGCGCTCCCACCCCGCGTAGTGCAGCAGGCGGTCGATCAGGCCTGCGGTGAAGCCCCACACGAGCGCCGATTCGACCAGGAATGCCGGGCCGCGGTGACCGCTCGGGTGGAAAGTGGTGGCGCGGTTGCCGGGGTCCGTGAGATCCGCCACGGGGACCGTGAAGACGCGGGCGGTCTCGTTGGGGTCGACCACTCCGACCGGGCTGGGCTCCCGCCACCAGCCGAGGACGGGCGTCACGACGAAGCCGCTGACCGGGATGTACAGCTTGGGCAGCACGCCGAAGAGCTGGACGCCGGCGGGGTCGAGGCCGGTCTCCTCCTCGGCCTCGCGCAGGGCCGCCCGCAACGGCCCGTCGCCGTGCGGATCGCCGTCCTCCGGGTCGAGGGCGCCGCCCGGAAAGGACGGCTGACCGGCGTGCGACCGCAGGGAGCTGGCCCGCTCCATGAGCAGCAGCTCCGGGCCACGCTCGCCCTCACCGAAGAGGATCAGCACCGCCGACTGGCGCCCCGCGCCGTCCTCCGGCGGCAGGAACCGGCTCAGCTGGAGCGGCTCCACCGTCTCCACGGCACGCACGACCGGCTCCAGCCAGCCCGGCAGCCCCTCCTTGCTGACCGTCACCGCACCACCCTGCGTGTCACTCGCCCGTGTCACCGCACACCACCCCCGCTCCTCCGGTCCAACGCCCCGGGCGCCCTAGATCGTTCCGCAGAGGGCGCCGGGAGGGCGCCCGGCGGACCACAGCCGTCACCCGGCCCCCAGCGGCGGAGCCGGCCTGCCGCCGGCGTCCAGGTAGGCCTGCGGCGGGTTCAGGCGCTGTCCCGGGAAGCCGCCCTTCTCGTACTTCAGGAGCTTCCTGGCCTTCTCGGGGTCCGTCTCGCCCTCGCCGTACGCCGGGCAGAGCGGGGCGATGGGGCACGCGCCGCAGGCGGGCTTGCGGGCGTGGCAGATGCGGCGGCCGTGCCAGATGACGTGGTGGGAGAGGTCCGTCCAGTCGCTCTTGGGGAAGAGCGTGCCGATCTCGGCCTCGATCCGGTCGGGGTCGGTCTGCTCGGTCCACTGCCAGCGCCGCACCAGCCGCTGGAAGTGCGTGTCCACGGTGATCCCCGGCCGGCCGAACGCATTGCCCAACACCACGAAGGCGGTCTTGCGGCCGACGCCGGGCAGCTTGACCAGGTCCTCCAGCTTCCCGGGGACCTCGCCGCCGAACTCCTCCACCAGGGCCTTCGACAGCCCTATCACCGACCTGGTCTTGGCCCGGAAGAAGCCGCAGGGGCGCAGGATGTCCTCGACCTCCTCCGGGTCGGCCGCGGCCAGGTCCTCGGGGGTCGGGTACTTCGCGAAGAGGCCGGGGGTCGTCTGGTTCACCCGGAGGTCGGTGGTCTGGGCCGACAGCACCGTGGCGACGATCAGCTGGAAGGGGTTCTCGAAGTCCAGCTCGGGGTGGGCGTACGGGTAGACCTCGGCGAGCTCCCGGTTGATCCTGCGGGCGCGGCGGACGAGAGCGGTACGGGACTCGGGCTTCCGGACCGCCGCGACCTTCTCGGCAGGAGCCGTCGCCACCTTCTTCGCGGACGGCGTCACCGTCGTCTTCGCACGTGCCGTCGCCGTCTTCTTCGCAGGCGCCGCCCCCGTCTTCCGCGTGGGCGCCTTCTTCGTCACCTTTGCCGCCTTCCCGGCCGACTTGTCCTCGCCGCCGGAGCCATGTTCGCCCACAGCGGAATCGCGACGTACAACCACCCGCTCAGCCCCCTTGGCCTGTGCTTCACCGGCGACTTGGACACCCGGCCAGCCTAAAGCCACCCACCGACATCCGCCCCGGACCCACAAGATCAGCCCCCAATTGGACCCCTGCCGCTTACCCCGGGACACCTGTGCGGCATCCTTGTGACAGATCACACTGTTTGGACCGTCCGGCAAAATGGGGAACACGGTCCCCTGACACAACGGGGGAGCAAGTTCCCCTGAGCAGGTCGACAAGGAGAGAACTCGTGGACGACGTTCTGCGGCGCAACCCGCTCTTCGCGGCTCTCGACGACGAGCAGGCCGCGGAGCTGCGCGCCTCCATGAGTGAGGTGACGCTCGCCCGTGGCGACTCCCTGTTCCACGAGGGCGACCCGGGCGACCGGCTCTACGTCGTCACCGAGGGCAAGGTCAAGCTCCACCGCACGTCCCCCGACGGCCGCGAGAACATGCTGGCCGTGGTCGGACCCGGCGAGCTCATCGGCGAGCTGTCGCTCTTCGACCCGGGCCCGCGTACGGCCACGGCGACCGCGCTGACCGAGGTCAAGCTGCTCGGCCTGGGCCACGGCGACCTCCAGCCCTGGCTGAACGCCCGCCCCGAGGTGGCCGCCGCGCTCCTGCGCGCCGTCGCCCGGCGCCTGCGCAAGACCAACGACGCCATGTCCGACCTGGTCTTCTCCGACGTGCCCGGCCGCGTAGCCCGCGCCCTGCTGGACCTCTCCCGCCGCTTCGGCGTGCAGTCCGAGGAGGGCATCCACGTCGTCCACGACCTCACGCAGGAGGAGCTGGCCCAGCTCGTCGGCGCCTCCCGCGAGACCGTGAACAAGGCCCTTGCCGACTTCGCCCAGCGCGGCTGGCTCCGCCTGGAGGCGCGAGCGGTCATCCTGCTCGACGTGGAGCGGCTCGCCAAGCGTTCGCGGTAACCCGTTTCCGGGGGCGCCGGTAACCCCCCTTCCGGGGGAGCCCGCCCCTGGACCTCCGCACCGTCCCGTACGGCCCCGGGGCCGGCCCCGGTCCCGGCGGCCTGACTGGCGGTGTCCCGCTGACCCGCACCGAAATTCCGAGCATCCGGGGCCGGCCCGGTGCACAGTGACCGCATGGCCGAAACCCCGCACCGCAGAGGACTCGACACACAGGGCCACATCGCCCGCGAAGGCTCCCTCGCGCGCGTGCCCGACGGTTTCCGCCCCGTCGTCGCCGCCGCCCGGGACCGGCTCCCGGACCTCTTCGGGCCGCGGCTGCACAGCGCGTACCTCTACGGCTCGGTCCCGCGCGGCACCGCGCGCGTGGGGCGCAGCGACCTGGACCTCCTGGTCGCCCTGCACGACGAGCCGACCGAGGCGGACCGGGCCGGTGGCCGTGCGCTGGTCGAGGCGCTCGACGAGGAGTTCCCGCAGATCGACGGCGGCGGAACGCTGCTCTACAGCCGCGCCCGCCTGCTGAGCGACCTGGAGACCCACGACCTGGGCTTCTTCGTGGCGTGCCTGTGCACGCCCCTCCTCGGGGACGACCTCGCCGAGCACCTGCCCCGCTACCGCCCCGACTCGCTGCTCGCGCGCGAGACCAATGGCGACCTCGCCCTGCTCCTGCCGCGCTGGCGGGAGCGCGTCGCCGGGGCCGCCGACACGGAGGAGGCCCGCCGGCCCCTCGTCCGGTTCATGTCCCGCCACCTCGTGCGCACCGCGTTCACCCTGGTCATGCCCCGCTGGAACGGCTGGACCAGCGACCTGTTCGAGATGGCGGAGGCGTTCGCAGGGTGCTACCCCGCGCGTGCGGCGCAGGTGCGGGCAGCGGCCGTACGCGGCTACGAGCCGGCCGGGGACCCGGCCGTCCTGCGCTCGTACCTCGACGACCTCGGACCGTGGCTCGCCGGGGAGTACGCGCGCGTGCACGGCGTCAAGGCGGCCAGACCGACCGGGACCGGGTGACGCGGACGGACCGGACGGCCGGCGGAGTGGGCGGCCGGGTGGAGAGGGCTAGATGAGGCCGTGCTCCTCCAGGTACTCCATCTGCGCCCGTACGGACAGCTCCGCCGCGGGCCACAGGGAGCGGTCGACGTCGGCGTAGACGTGCGCGACCACCTCGGCGGCGGTGCCGTAGCCGTCCTCGACGGCCGTCTCGACCTGGGCGAGGCGGTGGGCGCGGTGGGCGAGGTAGAACTCGACGGCGCCCTGGGCGTCGTCCAGCACGGGGCCGTGGCCCGGGAGGACCGTGTGGACGCCGTCGTCGACCGTCAGGGACCTGAGCCGCCGCAGGGAGTCCAGGTAGTCGCCCAGGCGGCCGTCGGGGTGCGCCACGACCGTCGTACCGCGGCCGAGGACGGTGTCGCCGGTCAGGACCGCGCGGTCGGCGGGGAGGTGGAAGCAGAGGGAGTCGGCGGTGTGACCGGGGGTCGGGACGACCCGTAGCTCCAGGCCACCGACGGTGATCACGGAACCGGCGGCCAGTCCCTCGTCGCCCAGCCGCAGCGCCGGGTCCAGGGCACGGACCTTGGTGCCGGTCAACTCGGAGAAGCGGGCGGCGCCTTCTGCGTGGTCGGGGTGGCCGTGTGTGAGCAGGGTCAGGGCGACACGCTTGCCGGCCTTCTCGGCGGTGTCGACGACCCTGCGCAGGTGGCCGTCGTCCAGGGGGCCCGGGTCGATCACGACGGCCAGGTCGGAGTCGGGCTCGGAGACGATCCAGGTGTTCGTGCCGTCCAGGGTCATCGCGGAGGCGTTGGGCGCGAGGACGTTCACCGCGCGGGCGGTGGCGGGACCGGAGAGGACACCCCCGCGAGGCCGGCCGGGAAGGGCTGCTGCGTCCGTCATGCGGGTGCTCCACCTGTGGGGATGTGCTTGGTGAACTCGTCGTGGCCCGGCCAGGACAGCACGACCTCGCCGTCCTCGAGCCGCGCCCGCGCCAGCACGGGAGTGAGGTCGCGCGCGGGAGCGGCGGCCAGGGCCTCGGCGGCCGTGGCCCAGGGCGCAAGCTGACGGAGGGTCGCGATGGTGGGCGGCATCATCAGCAGTTCGCCCTTGTCGTACGAGGCCGCCGCGTCCGCCGGGCGGATCCAGACGGTGCGGTCGGCCTCCGTGGAGGCGTTGCGGGTGCGCTGGCCCTCGGGGAGGGCGGCGACGAAGAACCAGGTGTCGTAGCGGCGGGACTCGAACTCCGGGGTGATCCATCGCGTCCAGGCGCCCAGCAGGTCGGAGCGCAGCACCAGGCCCCGGCGCTCGAGGAACTCCGCGAAGGACGTCTCACGGGCCACCAGGGCCGCCCGGTCGGCCTCCCAGTCGGCGCCGGTCGTGTCCCCGACGACCGACTCGGGGGTCGGCCCGGCCAGCAGGACGCCCGCCTCCTCGTACGTCTCCCGTACGGCCGCGCAGACGATCGCCTGGGCGCCCGCCTCGTCCACACCCAGCCGATCGGCCCACCACGCGCGCGTGGGACCCGCCCAGCGCACGTGCCGGTCGTCGTCCCGCGGGTCGACACCACCACCCGGATAGGCGTACGCGCCTCCGGCGAAGGCCATGGAGGCCCGTCTGCGCAACATGTGGACGACGGGACCGCCGTCCCCGTCCTTCAGCAGCATGACGGTCGCCGCACGTTTCGGGGCGACCGGCTCCAGGGTGCCGTCCGCGAGCGCACGGATACGGTCCGGCCAGTCCGCTGGAAACCACTGCCCATTCGCCATGGCCGGAGGCTATCCCGTGGTGCGCGAATGTTCGAGAGGTGCCTGGGGGGAGGGGGCCGGGGCGGGGCGATGCCGGGCGGGCGTCGGAAGCGCGGGGCTCCAGGGCGGCGCCGCGCGCGGGCGCCGCCGGGGCGGCGCGGGCGGGCGTCGGGGCGGGGCCGCGCGGGCGGGCGTCGGGAGCCCGGACGTCCGGCACGGGCGGGGCGGCGCGTTCGGGGCGCACCGGCAACGGGGACACGGGAGCGGTCGGCTGACGGCCGTCGGCCGCAGCGACCGACGGGCCAGGCGGGCAGGTCCTGCTGGGGGCAGTACGGCCCGCTGCGTGCGCTCCGGAAGCGCCGGCACCGACGCGGGCAGCACGAAAGCCGACACACAAGGCGGCTCCCACGCGCGGGCGTCGCCCCCGAGGGGGGCTGAAGCCCGCCAGGCCGGTCGAGTAGTGCCCGGTTGCCCTGGGGCAGGCGGGCACAAAGGCGAGCATGTAGAGGGCGGACACGTACCCGTACGGGCGCCCACTCCCGGACTACGGCCACCCACCCGAGCGCTCCGCCCGGCCAGGCACGGCACGGCACGCGCCGACCCTACCCCCGACCTTGGCCCCGGCCACGGCTTGGCAGCGCCTCCGCGGGTACGCCGTACGAACGAGCCTGCCGCCGCCGGGCCCAGGAGCCACCGGACGCCAACCGCCGGACGACCCCCAGCCCCAAGCACTCAGCCCCAGGCACCCGGCATCGGTATCAGCACCGGTATCGGCACCGGCACCGGCACCGGCACCGGCACCCGGGTTACGCCAACTCGACCTGGATCTCGACCTCGACCGGTGCGTCCAGGGGGAGCACCGCGACGCCGACCGCGCTGCGCGCGTGGACGCCCTTGTCCCCGAGGACCTCGCCGAGGAGTTCGCTCGCGCCGTTGAGGACGCCCGGCTGGCCCGTGAAGTCGGAGGCGGAGGCGACGAAGCCCACGACCTTCACCACGCGCGCGACGCGGTCCAGGTCGCCCGCGACCGACTTGACGGCGGCCAGGGCGTTCAGCGCGCAGATGCGGGCGAGGTCCTTGGCCTCCTCGGGGGTGACCTCCGCGCCGACCTTGCCGGTGACCGGCAGCTTGCCGTCCACCATGGGCAGCTGGCCGGCCGTGTACACGTACGGCCCGGTCTGCACGGCGGGCTGGTAGGCCGCCAGCGGAGGGACGACCGCCGGCAGGGTCAGGCCCAGCTCGGCGAGCCTCGCCTCGACCGCGCTCACGCCTTCTCCCGCTTCAGGTAGGCCACGAGCTGCTCGGGGTTGTTCGGGCCGGGCACGACCTGGACGAGCTCCCAGCCGTCCTCGCCCCAGGTGTCCAGAATCTGCTTCGTGGCGTGGACGAGCAGCGGCACGGTTGCGTATTCCCACTTGGTCATGGGCCGACTGTATCCGCTGTGGACCGCGTGGCTCGTTTCAGGCCGCGCGGCCGGTTCCCGGCCCCTGGGACACGGGTCCGTACGCCCGTTGTCCACAGCCTCCCGATTGGCTCGGGCGCCGACTGGTTACGCTCGAAGACGTGAGCAGGCTCCAGGTCGTCAGCGGCAAGGGCGGGACCGGAAAGACGACGGTCGCCGCCGCACTCGCGCTGGCCCTCGCGACCGAGGGGAAGCGGACGCTTCTCGTCGAGGTCGAGGGCCGGCAGGGCATCGCACAGCTCTTCGAGACGGAGGCGCTTCCGTACGAGGAGCGCAAGATCGCCGTCGCACCCGGGGGCGGGGAGGTGTACGCCCTCGCCATCGACCCCGAACTGGCCCTTCTGGACTACCTCCAGATGTTCTACAAACTGGGCAGCGCCGGCCGGGCCCTGAAGAAGCTCGGCGCGATCGACTTCGCCACCACCATCGCGCCCGGGCTGAGGGACGTACTCCTCACCGGCAAGGCGTGCGAGGCCGTGCGCCGCAAGGACAGGAGCGGGCGTTTCGTATACGACTACGTCGTCATGGACGCCCCGCCGACAGGCCGCGTCACCCGCTTCCTGAACGTCAACGACGAGGTCGCGGGCCTGGCCAGGATCGGCCCGATACACAATCAGGCGCAGGCCGTGATGCGGGTGCTGAAGTCGTCGGAGACCGCTGTTCACCTGGTGACGCTGCTGGAGGAGATGCCCGTCCAGGAGACCGCGGACGGCATCGCCGAACTGCGGGCCGCGAGGCTCCCGGTGGGCCGCATCGTCGTCAACATGGTCCGTCCGGAGGTGCTGGACGCGGACGAGCTGGAACTCCTGCGGACGGTGGGGCGTTCCTCGGTTGCGCGATCGCTGTCCGCCGCGGGGCTCGGCGGGGCGCGGCGCGGCGGGCACGCCGAGCGGCTGGTGGACCCGCTGCTGGAGCAGGCCGGGGAGTACGCCGAGCGGTATTCGCTGGAGCAGGAGCAGCGGTCCGTCCTGGCCGAGCTGGGTCTGCCGCTGCACGAACTGCCGCTGCTCGCCGAGGGCATGGACCTCGCGGGCCTGTACGAACTCGCCACCGAGCTGCGGAAGCAGGGGATGTCATGAGTCCGGACCAGACTCACGACCAGGGGAGCACCCGGCACGGCCTCTCCCCCGCGCGCGTGCTGGACATCGACCCGCTGCTCGACGACCCGGCGACGCGCATCGTGGTGTGCTGCGGCTCGGGCGGTGTCGGCAAGACGACGACGGCGGCCGCGCTGGGCCTCAGGGCGGCCGAGCGGGGCCGCAAGGTGGTCGTGCTCACCATCGACCCGGCGCGCCGGCTCGCGCAGTCCATGGGCATCGACTCGCTCGACAACACCCCGCGCCGTGTGAAGGGCGTCGAGGGCGACGGCGAACTGCACGCGATGATGCTCGACATGAAGCGCACCTTCGACGAGATCGTCGAGGCGCACGCGGACGCCGAGCGGGCTGCCGCGATCCTGTCGAACCCCTTCTACCAGTCGCTCTCGGCGGGCTTCGCGGGCACGCAGGAGTACATGGCGATGGAGAAGCTGGGGCAGCTGCGGGCGAAGGACGAGTGGGACCTGATCGTCGTCGACACCCCGCCGTCCCGTTCGGCGCTGGACTTCCTGGACGCGCCCAAGAGGCTCGGATCGTTCCTGGACGGCAAGCTGATCCGTGTCCTGCTCGCCCCCGCCAAGGTCGGCGGCCGAGCCGGGATGAAGTTCCTCAACGTCGGGATGTCGATGATGACCGGCGCGCTCGGCAAGGTGCTCGGCGGTCAGCTGCTGAAGGACGTGCAGACGTTCGTGGCGGCGATGGACTCGATGTTCGGCGGCTTCCGCACCCGCGCGGACGCGACGTACAAGCTGCTCCAGGCGCCCGGGACGGCGTTCCTGGTGGTGGCGGCCCCCGAGCGGGACGCGCTGCGGGAGGCGGCGTACTTCGTGGAGCGGCTGGCCGCCGAGGAGATGCCGCTGGCCGGACTGGTGCTCAACCGGGTCCATGGCAGCGGCGCCGCCCAGCTGTCCGCCGAACGGGCGCTCGCCGCCGCCGAAAATCTTGAGGAGCCCCGCATTGTGGATCAGGACGGCGGGAAAGCTGGACTTCGTAACTCTCCCGACACGTACGGCAGTTCAGAGTCGCCCGCATCCGGGCCCCCGGCGTCCGGATCCGCGGCATCCGAGTCCGACTCCCCCACGGACACGGAACGGACCGTGGACGACCTGACCGCGGGCCTGCTGAGGCTGCACGCGGACCGTATGCACCTGCTCTCGCGCGAGCAGCGCACGCGCGACCGTTTCACCGCGCTCCATCCCGAGGTGGCGGTCGCCGAAGTAGCGGCGCTGCCCGGCGACGTCCACGACCTCGTGGGACTGCGGGACATCGGGAACCGGCTCGCGGCCAACCGGCCGGAGCTGCCCGGCGGCTGAGCCGGCTGGACCGGCCGCGCCGAGGGTTGCCCGCCGAGGGGAGGGGTGCCCTCAGCTCACCGCCGCGTAGTTCTCGTACACCTGGTCGTCGTCGAGCGAGACGATGCCCGCGCCGCGCTCGTACTCCGAACGCGCCGTCTCCAGCAGCCGGCGCCAGGACGTGACGGTCGGCCGCCTGCGCAGCAGTGCGCGGCGCTCGCGCTCCGTCATGCCTCCCCACACACCGAACTCGACACGGTTGTCGAGCGCGTCGGCCAGGCATTCCGTGCGTACCGGGCATCCGGTGCACACCGCCTTGGCCCTGTTCTGCGCTGCTCCCTGAACGAACAGTTCATCCGGATCGGTAGTGCGGCAGGCAGCCTGCGCACTCCAGTCGGTTACCCAGCCCATACCGGCGCCGTCCTCTCCCGAATCGAGGCTCCCCCACGGCGGCAGCGGCATATTCACCGCCGCCAGTTGAGGACGTTACGGAAGGTGGGCACAGCGCAACACCCCCTTCGGGCCCAATCTTGAATGGCCCGAACGGACTATGGGTAAGCGGCAGATCACCCGGGGGAGTGAGCCTGCGACATGCGCGACTATCCCGGCAAACGGGACAGTTCTGTTGCGTCACAACGGACGCCGGGTGACACTCAAGGCGGATTCGGACACGCCCCCACCAAAAAAGTGAGGAACCTCCGGAACGATTCGGGGTCGCCGGACGTATTGATACGTAGCCCTGCTGCTGTGACAGTCGAGAGCAGCTTAGGCCAAGGCATATACGCGTGTCCGGCGAATGAGAACGTAGGCTGCCCTCATGCCAAAGAAGCGCTCGGGCGGTGGTCTGACGGCAACGCAGCAGGCCGCCAAGTTCCTCGGTGTCAGTGTGCTCTCGGGAGCCGTGCTGGCCGGTATCGCCCTGCCCGCGTTCGGCGCGCTGGGCCTGGCCGCCAAGGGGTCGGTGGAGTCCTTCGACGAACTTCCGGCCAACCTCAAGACACCGCCGCTCAGCCAGCGCACCACGATCCTCGACGCCAAGGGCGAGACGCTCGCCACGGTCTACTCCCGTGACCGCACGGTCGTCGACCTCAAGGACATCTCGCCCTACATGCAGAAGGCGATCGTCGCGATCGAGGACTCGCGCTTCTACGAGCACGGCGCCGTCGACCTCAAGGGCGTCCTGCGCGCGCTCAACAAGAACGCGCAGAGCGGCGGGGTCGCCCAGGGCGCCTCCACGCTCACCCAGCAGTACGTGAAGAACGTCTTCGTGGAGGAGGCCGGCGACGACCCGACGAAGGTCGCGCAGGCCATCCAGCAGACCCTCGGCCGCAAGATCCGCGAGCTGAAGTACGCGATCCAGGTCGAGGAGGAGCTGGGCAAGAAGAAGATCCTCGAGAACTACCTGAACATCACCTTCTTCGGCCAGCAGGCCTACGGCGTCGAGGCCGCCTCCCAGCGGTACTTCTCCAAGCACGCCAAGGACCTCACCCTGCCCGAGGCGGCCCTGCTGGCCGGCATCGTCCAGTCCCCCAGCCGCTACGACCCGGTCAACGACGAGGCCGAGGCCACGAAGCGCCGTAACGTCGTGCTGGAGCGCATGGCCGAGGTCGGCGACGTCTCGCAGGCCCAGGCCGAGCAGGCGAAGAAGGCGCCACTGGGCCTGAAGGTCACCCAGCCGAAGAACGGCTGCATCACCGCCGTGCAGGGCGCCAGCTTCTTCTGCAAGTACGTCGAGCGGGTCTTCAAGAGCGACCCGGTCTTCGGCAAGACCAAGGAGGAGCGCGCCAAGGTCTGGAACCAGGGCGGCCTCACCATCCGGACGACGCTCGACCCGCAGGCCCAGAAGTCCGTCCAGGACTCGCTGAAGGACCACGTCTACAAGTCGGACAAGGTCGCCGCGGCGGCCACGCTCGTCGAGCCCGGCACCGGCAAGATCCTCGCGATGGGCCAGTCGAAGCCGTACGGCTACGGCAAGAACGAGACCGAGTACAACTACTCGGTCAACTCGGCCATGGGCGGTTCGAACTTCGGCTTCCCGACCGGCTCGACGTTCAAGCCGTTCGTGGCCGCGGCCGCCCTGGAGGAGGGCCGGCCGGTGACGCAGACGTACCCCGCGCCGTACGAGATGCCCTACCCGAGCCAGGTGCAGACGTGCAGCGGCAAGCCCTGGGTCAACACCGGCAACGCCAAGCTGGAGAACGAGGCGGAGTCCGAGGTCGGGCCGTACGCGCTGAAGAAGGCCATGGAGCTGTCGGTCAACACCTACTTCGTGCAGATGCTCGCCGACATAGGCATGTGCCCGGTGGTGAAGATGACCAACGCCCTCGGCGTGGTCCAGGGCAACGGCGACAAGGTCCCGGAGGTGCCGTCGTCGATGACGCTCGGTTCGACCGGCCTCTCGCCGCTGACGATGGCGAGCGCGTACGCCGCCTTCGCCAGCCGCGGCATGTACTGCACGCCGGTCGCCATCGAGTCGATCACCCAGACCGTCGGCGGCGAGAAGAAGTCGCTGGAGGTCCCGAAGTCGACCTGCTCGCGCGCGATGAGCGAGAAGACCGCGGACAGCATCAACACGCTGCTGAGCGGTGTGACCGACTCCGGCACGGGCAAGCAGGCCGGTCTGTCCGGCCGCGACAACGCCGGCAAGACGGGCACGACGGACGAGCGCAGGAACGCCTGGTTCGTCGGCTACACCCCGAACCTCTCGGGCGCCGTCTGGGTCGGCAGCGCCACCCAGAAGGTCAAGATGACCCGCATCACCATCGGCGGCGTCTACCACGCCCAGGTCTACGGCGGTGACACGCCCGGCCCCATCTGGCGGGACGCCATGACCGGCGCCCTCCAGGGCAAGGAAGCCCCCCGCTTCAACATGGTCGACATCCCGAACCCCGAAAAGCCCCGCGACGAGAACGACAAGGGCAACGGGAACGGCAACGGCGACGGCGACGAGGGCTTCATCGGTGGCCTGATCAACGGCGGCACGACGACCGGCAACACCACCGGCGGCATCACCCTCCCGGACAACCTGTTCCAGGGGCAGACCAACGGCGGGAGCAACGGGTCCGGCGGCCGGGGACGCGGCTGACCCCGGGGCCGGACGCCCGAGCGGTCCGGCTCACGACGAACGGCCCTGCATGACGAACGGCCCCGGCCTCTCCGTACGAGAGGCCGGGGCCGTTCGTCGTTCCGTCGGCCGGATCAGCAGGACCAGCCGGATCAGCCGGATCAGCCGGATCAGCCGGCCAGGAGCTTCTTGACCGCGGCGGCGACGCGGCCGCCCTCGGCCTGACCGGCCACCTTCGGGTTCACGATCTTCATCACGGCACCCATGGCCCGCGGCCCCTCCGAGCCGGCCGCCTTCGCCTCCTCGACGGCCTGGGCGACGATGTCGTTCAGCTCGTCGTCGCTGAGCTGCTTGGGCAGGTACGCGGCAAGGACCTCGCCCTCGGCCTGCTCCCGCGCGGCCTGCTCGGCGCGACCACCCTGCGCGAAGGCGTCGGCCGCCTCACGCCGCTTCTTCGCCTCACGGGTGATCACCTTCTGCACCTCGTCGTCGGAGAGCTCGCGCTTCTCCTTGCCCGCGACCTCCTCCTTGGTGATCGCGGCGAGCGTCAGCCGGAGCGTCGAGGAGCGGAGCTCGTCGCGCTCCTTGATCGCGGCGTTGAGGTCTTCCTGCAGCTTCGACTTGAGCGTGGTCATGTCGTTGATTGTCGCAGGTGCGGGGAGCCCGACGCCCGTACATTTAAGGGGCGATCATGTGACGGCCGTCGGGTCTGACACGATGGACGTATGCGCGCGCGATACGGAGTACCTGTAGGAATCGCGGCGGTTGGTGCCGCCGGTCTGTTGTACTCGGCGGGCTTCGAGGCCCGCTTCTTCCGCCTCCGACGGGTGACGGTCCCCGTCCTCCCCGCCGGGATGCGCCCCCTGCGCGTGTTGCAGGTGTCCGACATCCACATGGTCAGCGGCCAGCGCAAGAAGCAGCGCTGGCTGCGCTCCCTGGCCGGCCTGCGCCCCGACTTCGTGATCAACACGGGCGACAACCTCTCCGACACGGAGGGCGTCCCGGAGGTCCTCGACGCGCTGGGCCCGCTGATGGAGTTCCCGGGCGCGTACGTCTTCGGCTCCAACGACTACTACGGCCCGAAGCCGCGCAACCCCGCCCGCTACCTGCTCGAGAAGGTCCAGGGCCGCCACGGTCTGAACGGCAACCCGCCCGCCGTCGGCGTGGTCCACAACCCCTGGGAGGACCTGCGCGACGCTTTCGACGCCGCGGGCTGGCTCAACCTGACCAACACGCGCGGCACGCTGAAGGTCGACGGCGTGTCCGTCGAGCTCACGGGTCTGGACGACCCGCACATCAAGCGCGACCGGTACGCCGAGGTGGCCGGCGGCCCGTCCCGCTCGGCTGACTTCTCGATGGGCGTGGTGCACGCACCGTACCTGCGCACGCTGGACGCCTTCACGGCGGACGGCTACCCCCTGATCCTCGCCGGCCACACCCACGGCGGCCAGGTGTGCATCCCCTTCTACGGCGCGCTGGTCACCAACTGCGACCTGGACACGGACCGCGTGAAGGGCCTCTCCACGCACACGGCGGAGGGCCGCACGGCGTACCTGCACGTCTCCGCGGGCTGCGGAGCGAACCGCTACACACCGGTACGGTTCGCGTGCCCGCCGGAGGCGACGTTGCTGACGTTGGTGGGGCGGGAGTAGGGGGCAGGGGCAATGGGGGGCAGGGGCCATAGGGGGCAGGGGCAAGGCCCCCCTCCGCATCGCCGCCCATCCCCGCTCCCCCATATGGGCGCACCCGGATGGCCCCATTTGCCCCCTCTTCCTAGCGTGAGGGGATGACCGCCCCGATACCGAGGGACCTGCCGGACCTCCCGCCCATCCCCCGGCCCCACGCGCTCCTCCCCTCCCTCCTCTTCTCCCTCGTCCCCGCCTCGGCGGTGGTGGCCCCGGTACGCCGCCCCCTGGCCGCGGTGCTCCGCCTGCTGATCGCCGCGACAGCGGCGGCCGGCGTCGCTCTGGCACTGCTGCTCGGCAGTCCGGCGCGCGTGCTGAGCCACTTCGCCGTCCAGAGCGGCATCCTGTTCGCCATGGTCACGGCCCTGTCGGCCTACCGCGCGTGGACGGCCCGCCGCCCGGTTCCCTCCGCCTGGACAGGTGCGGCGCTGCTCTACGTCCTGATCACCGGGCTGGTGTACCACCTGCTCCTGGTGGACGCGGCGAGCCCGTTCTCCGTGACGGGCACGACCGGCGCTCCGACGGGCCGGCACGCGGTCGCGGACCACCTGCTGCACACGGTGACGCCGGCCGCCGCCGTCCTGGACTGGCTGCTGCTGACACCCCCCGGCCGCCTGCGCCTGCGCCGAACCGCGCCGTGGCTGCTGTACCCCCTGGCCTTCCTGGGCTACTCCTTGATCCGCGCGGAACTGATCACCCCGGGCACCCCCGGCCGCCACCTCTACCCCTTCCTCGACGCGGCCGCCCACGGCTACAAGCACACCCTCGCCAACGCGCTGCTCCTGGGCCTGTCCTTCTACGCCCTCGCACTCGTCCTGGTGGCCGTGGACCACGTCCGCCCCAACCCCGTCCGCCCACCGTGCCAAAACCGGATTTCGTCTGGAGCCACCGGTGGGCTAAAGTAAACGACGTCGCCGCGACAAGCAGGACAAGCAGCGACATCGGGGTGTAGCGCAGCTTGGCAGCGCGCTTCGTTCGGGACGAAGAGGTCGTGGGTTCAAATCCCGCCACCCCGACAGTGAGACAGCAGGTGAGGCGCCTACTCGGATGAGTAGGCGCCTCACCTGTTTCGTGTGCCTGGCTGTCCGCGTGAGGGACTCGTCGGCGTCGGTTCCCTCGGCGTCCTTGAGCCCTGTTGTCTGAGTCCTGACAGGTCTACGCTCGGCTAATGACCTTGGAATGGCGGCATGTAGTGGTGCACTCGGCAGACCCCGCGGCTCTGGGGCAGTGGTGGGCCGAGGCTCTTGGCTGGGTTGTGGTCCACACCTCTGATGTGGAGTTCGCGATCCGTCCGGAGGCGGATCGCTCGCCGGGGTTGGAGTTCGTTCTGCTTGATGAGGCCAAGAAGGCCAAGAGCCGACTGCATCTCGACTTCGTGCCCGATGACCAGGACGCCGAGGTGGCTCGCCTCGAGGCTCTTGGCGCCAAGCGTGTCGACATCGGCCAGGGTGACCAGCCGTGGGTTGTCATGGCAGACCCCGAAGGCAACGAGTTCTGCGTTCTTGGCCGGCGGCCCCAGAACACGACTTCCTGAGGCCCTGGCACACCGAAGGCCCCAAGATTCATGGGTCCGCGTCAGCGTAGTGCTGCTTCGCCCGTGTGGACGGCGCGCAGGGCGCGGTCGACTGTTTCCCGGTTCTCGCCGACCGGGGCCACATAGTCGATGACGTCACGCGCGGCGTCCTCACCTAGCGTTCGAGTGATCACCCATGTGGCGAGGTACTGCGACGCCAGGCAACCGCCCGCCGTGGCGATGTTCCCCTCGGTGTGGAAGGGCGCGTCCAGCACGGTGACGTCGTAGGCCTCGACGAAGGGCCGGCTCTTCATGTCCGTGCAGGCGGGCATGCCGTCCAGCAGTCCGAGCCGGGCGAGCACCAGCGCGCCGGAGCACTGCGCACCGATCAGCTGTCGCGAGGGGTCCAGCGGCAGCCTGGAGATCAGCCGGTCGTCGGCGACCACCTCGCGTGCCTTCACCCCGCTGCCGATCAGCACGACGTCGGCTTCGGTCACGAACTCCATCGGGCGCTGGCCGGTCACCTCGACGCCGTTCATCGACGTGACCACCGGCGTCGGTGTCGTGATGACGGCCTCCAAGCCGTCCTTTCGGCACCGGTTGATCAGGGCGGAGGCGATGAAGCTGTCGAGCTCGTTGAACCCGTCGAAGGTGACCACGGCTACCTGCATGGCGTCTCCTAGAAGTACGGCGCATCAGGGGTGCACCTTCTCAGCAGCGCTGTGTCCGGGTCGCGGGCCAATGGGCGATCGGTGGCTCGTCCGCCCGTCCGCCGGCCCGTCTGACCGCCGTCCCTGGGTGGGGCGTGGGGGCCGGCGTCGGGCGGTCCTGGTCGTCGTCGGTTTCCTTGCGGTCTCCTTCGCAGGCCCCATGTCTCACGTGGCCTGCGTCCCACGTGCTACGCGGGTTCCTGGAGGACGGACAGGACGTTCCCGGCCGGATCGGTGAACCACGCGATCAGCGGGCCGCCGCCGCGGAAGATGCCCTTCTCGTCCGCTTCGAGGTGGTCGTAGCGCTCGAAACGCACACCCCTCCTGCTCAGCTCGTCCACCGTCGCCTCGATGTCGTCGACGGGGAAGTTGAGGATCGTGTACGTGGCCGGGGTGTGGTCGGGCTTGGGGTAGACCAGGATGTCCCGGTCGCCCGCGATGTGCAGGGTCAGCATGCCTCCCTGCTCGGACACGCGGAGTCCGAGCGTCTCGCCGTAGAACTTCCTGGCCGCGTCGATGTCGTCCACCGAGAATCCGCTGTACGCCTTCGTCGTGTCGAACATGGTCGCCTCCAGGGCTTGTGCTCTCCACTTCAGGACCGGCGGGCGGCCGGAAACTCATCGGTCGGGCGGCGCGGGCGTCCGGCGCACCAGGCCCTGGCTCGTTTTCGGTGACCTGTGAGGGAAAGCCGGGAGAGGATCTGAACAGACCGATCCAGGAAGGACCCGACAAATGATCATCTTCGGCACCAAGGGGTACCTGTACCAGCTCGCGATACTGACGCTGGTCTGTGGCCGCTGCGGCAACCCCGCCGCGCACACGCTCAGGAAGCGCGTCACGAAGTTCACCCTGTTCTTCGTGCCCCTGTTCCCGGTCTCCACGAAGTACGCCACGCAGTGCACCTTCTGCGGCGCGGAACAGAAGGTGACCAGGGAGCAGGCGGAGCAGTTGCAGGTGCAGGGCGGTGGCGGGTTCGGCGGTCAGCCGTACGGGCAGCCGCAGCAGCAGCCGTACCAGGGGAGGTGACGGGCCGGCCTCGACGGCGTCCTTCATCCGTTCCGGGTTCGTCAGTAGTTCCGGATTCGTCTGTCGTTCCGGGGTCGTCTGTCGTTCCCGGTTCGTCAGTCGATCCGGGTTCGTCAGTCGATCCGGGTTCGTCAGTCGTTCCAGGTTTCGCGGTCGTACCTGGTTCGTCAGTTGTTCCAGGTCTCGTCGTACGGGTCCCGGGGTGCCGTCACCGGCTTCGCGGTGGCGACCTCGAGGAACGGGATCGGGCCGTCGTTCACCGGGTCGCGGGTCAGCCGGGGGGTGTAGGTGCCGGTGACCTGCAGCCAGGTGTCCGGCTGGAGGACCGGGGGGATGCGGCCGGTGAGGCCCACCTTGACCGGCTGGGCGTCCGCGGCGCAGCAGTTGAGGGTCATGCGGACCAGGTACGGCGTGCCGTCCTCGTCGAGGGTCACGAAGCCGGTGAGCGCGACACGGCGGCCGGTGAGGGTGCGGCCGTGGTCGTAGGCCGCGCGGCCCGCGTAGTCGGCCACCGCCAGGGGGAGCGGATCGGTGGCGGGGAGCGCGGGGTAGGCGACGGGTTCCTGGAGGGCCGTGCCCGTGCGGGTCGCGCTGTAGGAGCCGAGGGCCGGCGGCGCCACCAGGATCAGGGCCAGGAGGGGGAGAAGCAGGAGCCAGGAGACTCGGGGTTCGGGGTGCGAGTGTGATTCCTCGGGCTCCTTGGCCTTGCGCCACTCGTACCACGCCGTCGCCAGCGCCGTGGCGATCAGGACCGCGCCCGACGCCAGGAGGAGGGGCTGCAGGCCCGCCTTGACGTACCGCAGGTAGAGGTCGGTGGCGCCGGCGTGCAGGAGGCTCGCGCCGAGGAGGAACAGGACCGCTGCCTGGGCCTGACGGTTCACAGGAGCACCGCCCCGGTCAGGGCCGACACGGCGACGGCGAGGCAGAACGTGGCGGGGGCGAAGCGCAGGGCGAAGGCACGGCCGAAGGTGCCCGCCTGCATCGCGAACAGTTTGAGGTCGATCATCGGGCCGACCACCAGGAAGGTGAGCCGGGCCGTGAGCGAGAACTGGGTCAGGGACGCCGCGACGAACGCGTCCGCCTCCGAGCAGAGGGACAGCACCACGGCCAGGGCGGCCAGCGCCAGCACCGCCACCACCGGGTTGTCGGCGGCCGTGCGCAGCCAGCTCTCCGGGGCGACCGCCTTCAGGGTCGCCGCCGCCATCGCGCCCACGACGAGGAAGCCGCCCGCGTGCATCACGTCGTGCCGCACCGAGTCCCAGAACGCCGCCCCCCTGCTCTGCCCCTCGTGCGGCGCGTGCGTCGGCGGGCGCAGCCAGTCCGTGCGGCCCAGGCGGTGCCAGAGCCAGCCCATCGCGCACGCCACGAGCAGGCTCGCGACGAAACGGGCCAGGACCATTTCGGGGTCGCCGGGGAAGGCGACGGCCGTGGCCGTCAGGACGATCGGGTTGATGGCCGGGGCGGACAGGAGGAAGGCGAGGGCCGCCGCGGGGGTGACGCCCCGGCGGACCAGGGCGCCGGCGACGGGGACCGACGCGCATTCGCAGCCCGGCAGCACCGCGCCCGCGGCGCCCGCCACCGGCACCGCCAGCGCGGGGCTGCGGGGCAGGGCGCGGGCGAAGAAGGACGGGGGGACGTACACGGCGATGGCCGCCGACAGCAGGACGCCGAGGACGAGGAACGGCAGCGCCTGCACGACCACCGCCACGAAGACCGTCGTCCAGCTCTGCATCACCGGGGCGGAGAGGGCGCGGCGGAGCGGGCCCTGCACCAGCACCAGGAGGAGCAGGAGCGCGGTCAGAACGAGGGGGGAGGTGAGGCGCCGGGGTTCCTGGGTGCTGCCGGACTCACGGGCGGCGCCGGGAGATGCGGGGTGGTTGCCCGGCTCATGGGAGTCGTGCGATGTGGGGCGGCCTGGGTCATCAGGGCCGCGGGAGTCCCGAGGGATGCCGGACTCGTCGGGGCCGCCGGGATGCTGGGGATCGTGATCCTGCGGGTCGTCGGATCCCCGCGGGGCCGTGCCCTCCTCGTGCGAGGCCGCTCTGGTGATGGCCACGGGTGGGCACCTCCGGGTTCCGTGTTCTCCCTCCCCTCCCATACGAGGGCACGGGACCGCCCGTTCACCGCATTTCTGGAACCACCCGTCCCGGTGAGGCAGTCTTCTCCCGTGTGGGGAGCGTTCCGAATCAGGGTGGGCCGTCGGGAGACACCGGCGCGCACATGGTGGTGTGCGGCGACGACGGGCTCGCGCACCGGCTGGCCGCCGAGTTGCGGCACGTGTACGGGGAGCAGGTGACGCTCGTCGTACCGCCTTCCGAGCGCACGGTGCGGCCGCCTGTCGTCGGGCGGGCCCGTGCGGTGTCGGCGGCGCTGCTGGACCGGGTGGTGAGCGCGGCCGTCAACCGGGCCTCGGGCAACGGTGGTAGCGGTTCGGGGGGCTCCGGCGGCCCGGCCGGTGGCGGTTCCGCCGCCGGAGAGCGTGGTGAACGCGGCGGCCCCGGAATGGTGTTGGAGGCCGCCGAGCCCACCGAGGCCGTGCTCGCCGAGGCCGGAGTGGACCGGGCCGCCGCGCTGGCGCTGGTGTACGACGACGACGAGACGAACATCCGCGCCGCCCTCACCGCCCGCCGGATCAACCCCCGGCTGCGGCTCGTCCTGCGGCTCTACAACCGCCGGTTGGGACAGCACATAGAGGAACTCCTCGATCAGGCGGCCGCGTTGGCGATCGGCGGCGTGGCCGGGGATGCCGTCGTGGGGGACGCGTCGACGACCGTGCTGTCCGACGCCGACACCGCCGCGCCCGCGCTGGCCGCGACCGCCGTCGTCGGGACCACCAAGGTCGTCCAGACGGACGGGCTGCTGCTGAGGGCCGTCGAGCGCCCGCCGCCCGGTCCCGGGCAGGCCGTCGACCCCCGGCGGGCCACCCTCGCGCTGCTGTCCTCGACGGGCAACGACCCCTCTTTCGCGGACGGTTCGGATGCCAGCGGGGATCAGGGGCCCCAGCTGCTGCCGGACGCGGCGACGGTGGCGTCCGCGACCGGGCGGGGCAGTGTCGTCCTGGAGCAGGTGGCGTACTCGGCCGGGACCGCGCTGCCGTCGGGGCGGGGCGTCGGGGTGGTGGCGCCGTTCGCCTCGTTGTTCTCGCGGCGGCTGCGGTGGTCGTTGGCCGGGCTGGCCGGGTGTGTGATCGCGCTCGCGGTGGCGCTGTGGCTGGCGACCGGGATCCATCCACTGGGCGCGGTGTACCTGACGTTGCTGGATCTGTTCGCGATCAACGATCCGGCGATCGGGTCGTCGACCGAGCGTCAGGTGCTGCAACTCCTGTCCGGGCTGATGGGACTCCTGCTGCTGCCGGTGCTGCTGGCGGCGGTGCTGGAGGCGCTGGGCACGTTCCGCGGGTCGGGATCGCTGCGGAAGCCGCCGCGTGGGCTGGGCGGGCACGTGGTGCTGCTCGGGCTGGGGAAGATCGGCACGCGGGTGCTGACGCGGCTGCGGGAACTGGACATCCCCGTGGTGTGCGTCGAGGCCACGCCCGAGGCGCGCGGGGTCGCGGTGGCGCGACGGTTGCGGGTGCCGGTGGTGCTCGGGGACGTCACCCAGGAGGGTGTCCTCGAGGCCGCCCGGATCCGCCGGGCCCACGCCCTGCTCGCGGTGACCAGCTCCGACACGACGAACCTGGAGGCCGCGCTGTACGCGCGGTCCCTGCGGCCCGACCTGCGGGTGGTGCTGCGGCTGTACGACGACGACTTCGCGACCGCCGTGTACCGCACCCTGCGGGCCGCGCACCCGCACGCGCTCACCCGGAGCCGGAGCGTGTCGCATCTGGCGGCGCCGTCGTTCGCCGGGGCGATGATGGGGCGGCAGATCCTCGGTGCCATCCCGGTGGAGCGGCGCGTGTTGCTGTTCGCCGCGCTGGAGGTCGGGGGGTACGCGCAACTGGCCGGGAAGACGGTCGGGGAGGCGTTCCGCGCGGGGTACTGGCGGGTGCTGGCGCTGGACACGGGCGAGGAGGGGCAGGGCGGGTCGGGGCTGGTGTGGGATCTGCCCGAGACGTACGTCCTGCGGAACGAGGACCGGGTGGTGCTGGCGGCGACGCGGAAGGGACTGGCGGAGTTGCTGGGCCGTCGCCGCAGGGACCGGCCCGGGCCATGACAACCGCGCAGGCGGGCCCTTGCACACAGGTGGGGCCCCACACAGGTGGGGCGCCCCCGCACCGCCGTGGGGGCGCCCCACCTGCGTGGGGGCCCCGCCACCCGTCTCCTACCGCAGATGCCGCTCCGCGAACTCCAGCTCCAGCCGCACCTGCTTGATCCGCTCGTCCACCACCAGGGAGCCGTGGCCCGCGTCGTAGCGGTACACCTCGTGGACGGCGCCGCGGGACTCCAGGCGCTTGACGTAGTTGTCGATCTGGCGGATGGGGCAGCGCGGGTCGTTCACCCCCGCCGAGATGTAGACCGGGGCCTTGACCTGGTCGACGTAGGTCAGGGGTGAGGACGCCTGGAAGCGCTCCGGGACCTCCTCCGGGGTGCCGCCCAGGAGGGTGCGGTCCATGGCCTTCAGGGCCTCCATCTCGTCGTGGTAGGCCGTCACGTAGTCGGCGACGGGGACGACCGCGATGCCCAGGGCCCACGCGTCGGGCTGGGTGCCGAGGCCGAGGAGGGTGAGGTAACCGCCCCAGGAGCCGCCGGTGAGGATCAGGCGGTCGGGGTCGGCGAGGCCGGAGCCGATCGCCCACTCGCGGACGGCCGCGATGTCCTCCAGCTCGATCAGGCCCACCCGGTGCTTCAGCGCGTCCGTCCAGGCGCGGCCGTAGCCCGTGGAGCCTCGGTAGTTCACGCGGACGACCGCGTAGCCGTGGTCCACCCAGGCCGCGGGGCCCGCCGCGAAGGAGTCGCTGTCGTGCCAGGTGGGGCCGCCGTGGATGTCGAACACGGTGGGCAGGGGGCCGGTCGCGCCGGCGGGCTTCTGGACCAGGGCGTGGATACGGCCGCCGGGGCCCTCCACCCATACGTCCTCGACCGGGACCGAGCCCGGGGACTTCATGCCGGGCGGGTCCAGGACCACCCCGCCGGACGTCGAGCGGACCACCGGCGGCTGGGCGGCGGAGGACCACAGGTACTCCACGCTGCCGTCGGGGCGGGCCGTCGCCCCGGACACCGTGCCCGGCGGGGTCGGCACTCTCACGAGCTCGCGGGTCGCCAGGTCGTAGCGGAACAGCTCGCTGCGGGCCTCGAAGCTGTGGGCGACCAGGAGGCCGGAGCCGTCCGGGTACCACTCGGCGCTGACGTCGCCCGGCAGGTCGAGCGCCAGGTCGGTCTCCTCGCCCGTCGCCACGTCCCACACCAGCGGCTCCCAGCGGCCCCGGCGCTGGTGGCCGATGAGCAGCCGGGTGTCGCCGTCGACGGGGGCGAAGCCCAGCACCTCCAGGCCCAGCTCCTCGGTGCCGCCCTTGGTGTCGTCCAGCTCGGCGACCGTGCTGCCGTCGGGGCGCAGGACGCGCAGCGCGGAGTGCATCGCGTCGCCGTGCTCGGTGTGCTCGATCGCGATGAGGGAGCCGTCGTGGGAGAGGTCGCCCACGCCCGCCGACTCGCGGTGGCGGTACAGCTCGAAGGGGGCCTCGCCGAACCGGGCCACGTGGATCGTGGTGCCGTCCTCGTCGGTGGAGCGGCCCACCACCGCCGTACGGCCGTCGCGGCCCAGTGCCAGGCCCGCCGGGTACGAGGGGTCCAGGCCCGGCGCCGCCAGCTCGTCCTCGCCGCCCTCGAAGGCCTGGCGGCGCCAGACGCCGAACTCGTCGCCGTCCTTGTCGTCGAACCACCAGATCCAGGCGCCGTCCGGGGAGAGCACGCCGTCCGTCGTGCCGTTCGCCCGGTTCGTCACCTGGCGCTGGGTGCCGGTCGAGCGCTCCCAGGCGTACAGCTCGTACGTCCCCGTCGCGTTCGACACGAACAGGGAGCGGTCCGGCGCGTCCTCCGCCCAGTCGGGCAGCGACACGCGGGGCGCCCTGAAGCGCTTCTCCCAGTCCGGCATCTCCTCGTACCGCTGCGGTGCGGCGGACCCGTTGCTCTCAGTCATGGCCCCATAGTGCCCGCACAGGGAGACACTTCGCTGCCGAGGCCCCCAGCCTGTGGACAACTTCGAGCAAGCCCTTTCCCGCCCGCTTCCGGTTTCCTTACATCCGCACGCGCCACGGGGCACGCCACGGAGGCGCTCTCCGTCGAGCCGACCGCGGGCCCGGAGCACCCGGCGGGCGGGCCGGTGACCGACCCCGCGGGCCGGTCGGCCGTGTCCGCCCCGTACCGTTGAGGGCGTGTACCGGTTTCTGCTGACGCCCCGATGGTGGGGGATCAACGTCTTCGTCCTGCTGGCCATCCCCTTCTGCGTGTTCATGGGGTCCTGGCAGCTGAGCCGGTTCGAGGCCCGGGTCGACGATCACCACAGCGCGCAGGAGCGGGCGTCGTCGGAGCGGACGGGGGCGGCTCGCCCGCTGGCCGAGATGCTGCCCGTGGACAAGGCCACCTCGGGCGAGCGGGTCACCGCGACCGGGCGGTACGGCGAGCAGCTGCTGGTCCCGGACCGTGAGCTCGACGGCGAGCGCGGCTTCTACGTCCTGACCCTCCTGCGGACGGACACCGGCAAGGCCGTGCCCGTCGTCCGCGGCTGGCTGCCCGGCCGGGCCGACGCGGCGAAGGCCCCGGCCGCGCCCACCGGCGAGGTCACCGTCACCGGCGCCCTCCAGGCGTCCGAGACGCCCGGCGAGAACGGCGTGAGCGCGCAGGGAGGCCTGCCCGCCGGGCAGACGGCCGCGATCAGCGCGGCCTCACTGGTGAACCTGGTGTCCTACGACCTCTACGACGCCTGGATCACGCTCGACACCGCCGACTCGGGGATGACGGCGGTGCCCGCGAGCGCGCCGGCCGGCACGGGGCTGGATCTGAAGGCGTTCCAGAACCTCGGGTACACCGGCGAGTGGTTCGTGTTCGCCGGGTTCGTGGTGTTCATGTGGTTCCGGCTGCTGCGCCGCGAGGTGGAGTTCGCGCGGGACGCGGCGCTGGGCATCGTCCCGGACGGGACGGACCCCGCGCCCGCACCGGGCGCCGGGGCTCACGACGAGGCCAGCACGCCCGTCCGGTAGACGGTCCCCGCGCAGGCGTCGGACACCGTGGCCGCCACCGTGGGCTCACCACCCTCGGCGGTGTAGGTCACGACGACGCTGCCGTCGGCCGTGCCGTCCTCGACGAGCAGCTGGGTGGAGGCGCCGTCGGTGCCGGTGGAGGTGGAGCCGGTGGCGGCCTGCTCGCTCTCGGTCGGCTGGGGGGAGGCCGAGCTGCCGCCGTCGCCGCCCCCACCGGGGCTGCCGGTGGTGGGGCAGGTCTCGGAGGGCACCCAGGCGAACTTCACGTCGTAGGCCGACCCCGGGGCGAGGGAGAGCTGGGAGACGTAGAGGGAGGGGTCGGGCAGGTCGGCCGCCGCGTCTCCGGAGACGTGCTCCACCACGCTGATCTTCGTGCTGTCGGCGGCGCCCTGGGCGGTGGGGGTGACGGAGACCTTCCCGCCGACGGTGCAGGCGCTGTCGGAGACGTTGACGACGCGGAAGGTGCCGTAGACGACGCCGGCCGAGTCGGGGACCTCGACGCCTGCGGTGGCCTCGCCGAGCTGGGACGACGCGCAGGCGGGCGCTGTCGTCCCCGCGCTGGCGGAGGGGTCGGCGCCGGTGGCGGAGCCGGTGGCGCCACCGGGGTCCTTGCCCGGACGGGTGTCCTTGCTGGTGCCGGCGCCCTGCTCCCCGCCCTGGCCGGCGGAGTCGCCCGCCTTGCCCGAGGAGCCGCCGTCGGGGGCCTTGCCCTCGCCCGCGCCGCCCTGGGCCTGGGAGGCCTGGCCGGCCATGGCCGGGTTGGCGTCGGACCCGCCGGCGTTGGAGACGTGCAGGAGGGCGGGGACGGCGGTGCCGACGAAGAGCGCCGCGGCGGCCATGCCGACGGCGGCCTGCCGCTTGCGGGCCCGGCGGGCCGGGACGGCCCGCCGGAGGTGGTCCAGCGTCCCGTCGCGCGGCTCCATCTCCTGGACCGCCTGGTGCAGCATCCGGCGCAGTGCCAGCTCGTCCGAGTCGAGCCCGTCGGGGCCCTGGTCGTCGAGGTGGAGGTTCACAGTTCCGTTCCCAGCGTGCGATTGCTTCGGCTCTTGCTTGTGCGGGGGCCTCGTCGGCTCGGGCGACGAGAGGCCGCCGGCGTCCGGCTCCTGCCGTTCGTGGTCGGCCGCGTCCCCGGCTCGCCCGCTCACGCCCGCGCCTCCATGGCGACGCGCAGGGCGGCGATGCCGCGGGAGCCGTAGGCCTTGACCGAGCCGAGGGAGATGCCGAGGGTCTCGGCGACCTGGGCCTCGGTCATGTCGGCGAAGTACCGCAGGACGAGGACTTCGCGCTGGCGGCGCTGCAGTCCCTTCATCGCCTTGATGAGGGAGTCGCGCTCCAGCTGGTCGTAGGCGCCCTCCTCCGCGCTGGCCATGTCCGGCATCGGCTTGGACAGCAGCTTCAGTCCGAGGATGCGGCGGCGCAGGGCGGAGCGGGAGAGGTTGACGACCGTCTGGCGCAGGTAGGCCAGGGTCTTCTCCGGGTCGCGGACGCGCTTGCGCGCGGAATGGACGCGGATGAAGGCCTCCTGGACGACGTCCTCGCAGGAGGCGGTGTCGTCGAGGAGGAGGGCCGCGAGACCGAGCAGCGAGCGGTAGTGCGCCCGGTAGGTCTCGGTGAGGTGGTCGACGGTGGTGCCGGCCGCCACCCCGTCGTCGGCGTACCCGACGGGGTCGGCGCCGTCACGCTGGCTGGGGATGCGGGTGGGCCGCGCTGCGGGCATGGGCGCGATCACCGGCATGCCACCGGGCGCCCCGGCCTGGCGGGGGCGGAAGGCGTTGCGGGGCGGCCGCAGGGCCGTACCGCGGGTCGCCGCGGGGAAGTCGAGTACCTCTGCCACGCCAGTTGGACACACGTCCCCCCTCGGGGGTTGTACGTGCCGGGCGCCGCTTTCCCGCCGGACGGTGAAACAGGCGCCGCGGCCGGTGACGCAGGCGTCCGCGCCGCCGCCCCGGTCGCCCGTCTCGTCCCGGACGGCAGCACCACTGACGGCGTCTCACATGCCCTCATGTGTCCCGCTCTTCCCTATGTCCCATATGAACGGGCGTCCCCACGCCCCGATCACGGCGTCCCCTACGCGCCGGGATCACACCTCCGCGCACCCCGAAGGGTGACCGCAAAGACGCTCCCCGCATTCCGCGTGGTTGCGGAGTGCGGGGAGGAAAAACTCCATGCATCTTCGAACGCCAAAGGTGCCCGATACAAGTGGTACCGGTCGTCGACCGGCTCACATCCACCCGCGAAGATCCTACAAACCCGTCAAGCTCTGGCCAGCGGTTTTGCGGTGCAGCGGCCCCTCGTCTCCGAAAACGCCTTCGGCCGGTGGCGGGCCCGTCGGCTCACACCCGGTTCGACGGGCCTCTCACGACAGCTCCGCCGCCACCAGTTCGGCGATCTGCGCGGTGTTGAGGGCGGCCCCCTTGCGCAGGTTGTCCCCGCACACGAAGAGCTCGAGCGCCGTGGGGTCGTCCAGCGCCCGGCGCACCCGGCCGACCCAGGTCGGGTCGGTGCCGACGACGTCGGCGGGCGTGGGGAACTCCCCGGCGGCCGGGTCGTCGCACAGGACGACACCGGGGGCCGTGGCGAGGATCTCGCGGGCCTTGTCGACGGTGACCTCGTCCTGGAAGCGGGCGTGGACGGTGAGGGAGTGCACGGTGATCACCGGCACCCGCACACAGGTGACCGCCACGGGCAGCTTCGGCAGTCCGAGGATCTTGCGGGACTCGTCCCGCACCTTCATCTCCTCCGACGACCAGCCGTCCGCGCGCAGCGACCCCGCCCACGGCACCACGTTCAGCGCGACCGGCTCCGGGAACGGCCCGGTGCGGTCGCCCACGGCCCGCCGTACGTCACCGGGGCTGGTCCCCAGCTCCGTGCCGGCCACCAGGGACAGCTGCTGCCGCAGGGTCTCCACACCGGCCCGTCCCGCCCCGCTGACGGCCTGGTACGACGACACCACCAGCTCGCGCAGGCCGAACTCGGCGTGCAGCGCGCCCAGGGCGACGATCATCGACAGGGTCGTGCAGTTCGGGTTGGCGATGATCCCGCGCGGACGGATCCGGACCGCGTGCGGGTTGACCTCGGGAACGACCAGCGGCACGTCCGGGTCCATCCGGAAGGCGCCGGAGTTGTCGACCACGACCGCGCCCTTGGCGGCGGCGACGGGCGCCCACCGTTCGGCGACTTCGTCGGGCACGTCGAACATCGCGACGTCGACACCGTCGAAGGCCTCTTCGGTGAGCGCCACCACCTCGACCTCCTCACCGCGTACGGCCAGCTTGCGGCCGGCCGAGCGCGGTGAGGCGATCAGCCTGATCTCGCCCCAGACGTCGGCGCGCTGGGACAGGATCTGCAGCATGACCGTGCCGACCGCTCCGGTCGCTCCCACGACCGCGAGCGTCGGACGCACGGACACCCGGGGGCCCGTCATCAGCGCCCGGTGCCTCCGTAGACGACGGCCTCGTCGCTGTCGGAGTCGAGGCCGAAGGCACTGTGCACGGCGCGCACGGCCTCGGGGACGTCGTCGGCGCGGGTGACCACCGAGATGCGGATCTCGGAGGTCGAGATCAGCTCGATGTTGACGCCCGCGTCGGACAGGGCCTTGAAGAAGTCGGCCGTGACGCCCGGGTTGGTCTTCATGCCCGCGCCGACCAGGGAGATCTTGCCGATCTGGTCGTCGTAGCGCAGGGAGTCGAAGCCGATGCCGCCCTTGTTCTTCTCCAGCGCGTCGATGGCCTTGCGGCCCTCGGCCTTCGGCAGCGTGAAGGAGATGTCCGTCAGGCCCGTGGAGGCGGCGGACACGTTCTGCACGATCATGTCGATGTTGATCTCGGCGTCGGAGATCGTGCGGAAGATCGCGGCGGCCTCGCCCGGCTTGTCCGGCACGCCGACGACCGTGATCTTGGCCTCGGAGGTGTCGTGCGCGACACCGGAGATGATGGCCTGCTCCACCTGCTTGTCCCCTTGCTGCTGTGTCTTTCGAACGACTGGCTCGCTGCTGACCCACGTGCCCTGCAGTCCGCTGAAGGACGAGCGGACGTGGATCGGGATGTTGTACCGGCGCGCGTACTCCACGCAGCGGTGGAGCAGCACCTTGGAACCGGACGCGGCCAGTTCGAGCATGTCCTCGAAGGCGATCCAGTCGATCTTCCGGGCCTTCTTCACCACACGCGGGTCGGCGGTGAACACGCCGTCGACGTCGGTGTAGATCTCGCACACCTCGGCGTCCAGCGCGGCCGCGAGGGCGACGGCGGTGGTGTCGGAGCCACCGCGGCCGAGGGTGGTGATGTCCTTGGTGTCCTGGCTGACGCCCTGGAACCCGGCGACGATGGCGATGTTGCCCTCGTCGAGCGAGTCACGGATCCGGCCCGGCGTCACGTCGATGATCCGGGCTTTGTTGTGGACCGAGTCGGTGATGACACCTGCCTGGCTTCCGGTGAAGCTCTGGGCCGAGTGGCCCAGGTTTTTGATCGCCATGGCCAGCAGGGCCATGGAGATCCGCTCCCCGGCGGTCAGCAGCATGTCGAGCTCGCGCCCGGCAGGGATCGGGGATACCTGCTCGGCGAGATCGATCAGCTCGTCCGTCGTGTCGCCCATCGCGGAAACCACGGCGACCACCTGGTGGCCGTTCTTCTTGGCTTCCACGATCCGCTTGGCGACGCGCTTGATGCCCTCGGCATCGGCTACGGAGGAGCCTCCGTACTTCTGCACGACAAGGCCCACGTGCGCTCCTCGCTCAGTTTGTCTCTTTCCGCACATACGCCCTTGTACTGCGGGTCGGCTCAGTCTAACGAGCGCCCGTATTCCGCCCCCGGGGTATCGCATGGTGAGACCCCACGCGAGGACACCCGGAGACGGGGCCGGACGGCCGTCCAGGACGTTCCCTGCCCAGTTCGACCGAGCTGATAGCTGTTCATTAAATTTCAAGTACTAAGGTGCGGCTGTGCACGTACTCCTGGTGGAAGACGACGAACCGGTGGCCGAGTCGCTCGGACGCGGTCTGAAACGCTACGGCTTCGAGGTCGACTGGGTCACCACGGGTGCGGCCGCCCTCTCCCACACGTCCCCCTACGACGTCGTCCTCCTCGACCTCGGCCTGCCCGACACCGACGGCCTGGACGTCTGCAGGGCGCTGCGCGAGCGCGGGAACGTGCCGATCATCGTGATCAGCGCGCGCAGCGACGAGACGGACCGGGTGGTCGGGCTGGAGCTGGGCGCCGACGACTACGTCTCCAAGCCGTTCGGGGTGCGCGAGGTCATCGCGCGCATACGGGCGGTGATGCGCCGCGTCCAGCCCCGTACGGCCGAGGGGAGCGGCGCCGCCGGCGGACCCGACCGCTACGGGACACGCCTCACGATCGACCGCAAGGCGGTCCGGGTGCACGTGGACGGCGAGGAGATCGCCCTCTCGCCGAAGGAGTACGACCTGCTGGCCTTCCTCACCGAGGAGCCGGGCGCGCTGATGTCCCGCGAGCAGATCATGGAAGCGGTCTGGGACGCCAACTGGTTCGGGCCGACGAAGACGCTGGACGTGCACGTGGCGGCGCTGCGCCGCAAGTTCGCCGGGGTGATCGCCATCGAGGCGGTGCGCGGGGTCGGCTTCCGGTTGGAGATCGTCGGCGGCACGGTCCCCGGCTCAGGTTCCGGCACCGTCCCCGTCCCCGGCTCCGGCTCCGGCTCCGGCTCCGGCTCCGGCGGACCGGTCTCATGATCAAGCAGCTCATCCGCAGCTACGTGCTGCTGGTCGCCGTCGCCATCGGCCTGTTCACCGTGCCGGTGGCCTTCACGCTGACGGCCCAGCTGCGCGGCGACACCGAGGTGTCCGTGCAGCGCGAGGCCACCACCATGGCCCTGCTGCTGGGCAACGCCGACACCGCGTCCTGCCAGGCCCTGGAGGAGATGGCCAAGGCCTACGCCGAGGAAACCAAGGACGAGGTGCAGGTCACGGCCACCGCACGGTGCTCGGCGGACCTGCCGCGCCCCCGGCCGGACGCGGCCCTGACCACCGCCCTGGAGAAGGGCGACGAGACCGTCGACTGGGGCTCGGACCTCATCTGGGGCCGCCACCTGGTGATCACGGTCCCCGCACAGCACGACGAACAGGTCGTCGGCGCCGTACGGATCGTGTACTCCACCTCCGGGCTCACCGACCGTCTGTGGACGATCTGGGGCTTCCGCGCCGTCCTCGCGGTGGCGGTGCTCGGCGTGGCCGCGCTGATCGGCGCGGTCGCCGCCCGGCGCCTCACGCGCCCGCTCCGCCAGCTCAACGACATGGCCACCAAGTTCAGCAACGGTGACCTGACCGCACGCTCCCCCGAGACGGGCCCCCAGGAGACGCAGACGCTGGCGCGCACCCTGAACCAGGCCGGCGAGCGCCTCGACACGCTGATCGCGTCCCAGCGCATCTTCGTGGCGGACGCCTCGCACCAGCTTCGTACCCCCCTGACGGCGCTCAGGCTGTCGCTGGACAACATCGCGGACGGCGTGGACGACGAGTTCGTCCGGGAGGACGTGGAGCAGGCCACCGCCGAGGTGGTGCGGATGAGCCGCCTGGTCAGCGGCCTGCTGGTGCTGGCCCGGGCCGAGGCCGGGGTGACGGCGGCGGAACCGCTGCCCCTGACCGACCTCGTGACGGAACGCCTGTCGGTGTGGAGGCCGGCCGCCGAGGAGCGCGGAGTCACCATCGCGCTCAGGGGGAGTGGTGTCGGCGACCGGCCGTCCGTGCTGGCCAGCCCCGGTCATCTGGACCAGGTACTGGACAACGTGTTGTCGAACGCCCTGGAGGTGTCGCCGGACGGCGGGACGATCACCGTCCGGGTGGAGCCGAGGTCCGACAAGGTGGTGCTGTCGGTCCTGGACGAGGGTCCGGGCATGTCCGACGCGGAGAAGTCCCGCGCGTTCGACCGCTTCTGGCGCGGTCAGGGCCTCACCGGACGGTCCGGTTCCGGGCTGGGCCTCGCCGTCGTCAGACAGCTGGTGACGGACGACGGCGGGACGGTGGCCCTGGCGGACGCCCCGGGGGGCGGGCTGTGCGTGCGGATCACGCTCCGCGCCGCGCAGCGCACGGGCTGATCAGCCCTCGGGCATCGCCGACGAGTGGTGGTTGACGATCTTCCACTGGCCGCCGCGCTTCTCGTACTCGTAGGTGTAGCGGGCCTCGACGACGCGCTTCTCGCCGGTCTCGTGGTCGGTGAGCGTGAACGCGTACACGCCGGTGTCGATGGCGGAGTTGCCGTCGAGGACGTTGATGTGCGTCTCGATCTTCTTGCCGACCGGCTTGCCGGCGAGGAAGTGCTCGAAGTAGTCGACGATGCCGGCGCGGTCGGTGCGGACCTTGTTGGACACCGTCGGCAGCAGGACCGCGTCCTTGGCGTAGCGGTCCGCGACCACCTCCGGGTCACCGGTCCGCAGGGCGGCGTTCCAGCCGTCGAACAACGCGGCGATCTGCCGCTTGCCGGGCTTCCCGGGCTCCTCGGAGCCGGCCGCGCTGACGCCGGCCGTCACCGTCGCGGCGGTGACGAGGGCGGTGGCGGTGACGAGGGCGGCGCGTATGCGGGTCGTGCGGGTCATCGCAACTCCTGTGCGGACAGTACCTGTTGGGATGACCCAAGACTCTCTTCACGCCGGTTAGGGCCCGTGCAGCCGTCGTACAACGCACGTGCAGGACCTTTCCAATTCCCCGATGGTGCAGGCAGGTGGCCATGACGGGTGGAGTGGGTGCCGCCGAGGCACTGCTGGCGGGGACCGTGCTGCTCGGCTCGTGCGTGCAGTGGCTGACCGGAATGGGCTTCGCGCTGGTCGCGGTGCCCGCCCTGGTCCTGCTGCTGGGCCCGGCCGACGGGGTCGTCCTGGCCAACTGCGCGGCCGGCGCGATCAGCGTGGTGGGTATGGCGGGCGGCCGGCGCGGGGTCCGGCTCCGGGCGATGGTCCCTGTGTGCGCCGCCGCGGCCTGCACGGTACCGGCGGGCTCCTGGCTGACCCGCCGCCTCCCGGACCCGGTCCTGATGTCGGTGATGGGCGCCCTGGTGACGGTCGCCGTGCTCCTGATCATGCGGGGTGCCCGCGTCCCGGCCCTGCGCGGCACCCGTGGCGCGGTCGTGGCCGGCGCGGCGGGCGGTTTCATGAACACCGCGGCGGGCGTCGGCGGCCCCCCGGTCTCCCTGTACGCCGTCAACGCGGGCTGGACCGTACGGGAGTTCGCCCCCAACGCGCAGTTCGTGGTCGTGAACGCGTTCTCGGTCGCCGCGAACGGGGTGCCGGAGCTCAGCGGTCCCGACCGGACGGCCGTCGTCGTCGCGATGGCCGTGGGCGCCCTCGCCGACCGGGGCCGCGCGGGACGGACACCGGAGCGTCGGGCCCGGCTGCTGGTGCCGGGGCCGGCGTCGGCGGGTGGGCTGACGGCCGTGGCGAAGGGGGTGTGGGGCCTGTGGCCGACGCCCGGGGCCTGAGCCCCGGGCCGCACCGCGGGAACGGGTGCCGGGCGGCGGTGGTTACCGGGCCTGCCCCAGCCCCATCCGGCCCCCCATCTCCTCCGCCATCACCCTCCCGGCCTCGAACTCCAGGGTGTCGTCGCCCATGCCCTGGTCGGTGTCCAGGCCGTCCAGTTCCTCCAGCGGCTGGTTGAGGCGGACGTGGGCGAGGACGGAGTGGAGGGCGCGGAGGGTGGCCGAAGCCGTGGAGCCCCAGTTGGAGAAGTAGGAGAACTGCCACCACCACAGGGCCTCCGAGGTCCGGCCGGCGCGGTAGTGGGCCATGCCGTGGCGGAGGTCGGTGATGACGTCGGCGAGGTCGTCGGAGATGCGGGCCGGGACGGGCGCCTTGCGGGGCTCGTACGGGTCGAACACCTCCGAGTAGACGTCGACCGGGTCCAGGAGGCGGGCCAGGTTCTCGCGGAGTTCGTCGACGTCCGCGTCGGGGCCCGTGTCGGGCTCGTAGCGCTCGTCGGGGACGATGTCCGCGTGGGCGCCGAGACGGCCGCCGGCCAGCAGGAGCTGGGAGACCTCCAGGAGGAGGAAGGGGACCGCCGAGTCCGGCTCGTCGCCCTTGGCTACCTCCGTGACGGCCACCAGGAAGCTCTCGATCTGGTCCGCGATCTGGACCGCGAAGTCGTCCGGGTTCTGGTCGCTCGCGTGCAGCGTGGCGTCAGACATCTAGGAGTCGTCTCCCCTCGAAGGCGCGGCCGAGCGTGACCTCGTCCGCGTATTCCAGGTCGCCACCCACCGGGAGGCCGCTGGCCAGGCGGGTGACCTTCAGGCCCATGGGCTTGATCATGCGGGCGAGGTACGTGGCCGTCGCCTCACCTTCGAGATTCGGGTCCGTGGCGAGGATCAGTTCGGTGACCGTGCCGTCCGCCAGGCGGGCCAGCAGTTCTCGTATGCGGAGGTCGTCCGGCCCGACGCCCTCGATCGGGCTGATCGCTCCGCCCAGGACGTGGTAGCGGCCCCGGAACTCGCGGGTGCGCTCGATGGCGACCACGTCCTTGGGCTCCTCCACCACGCAGATCACCGACGGGTCGCGGCGGGTGTCCCGGCAGATGGCGCAGTGCTCCTCCTGCGCCACGTTGCCGCAGGTCGCGCAGAAGCGGACCTTCGCCTTGACCTCCATCAGGGCCTGTGCGAGGCGCCGCACGTCCGTCGGTTCCGCCTGGAGGATGTGGAAGGCGATCCGCTGCGCGCTCTTGGGACCGACGCCGGGCAGCCGCCCCAGCTCGTCGATGAGGTCCTGGACCACGCCTTCGTACAACGGACTGCCGTCCTTCCTGGGGTTCCCTGCAGTACGTACGGTAGATGGCCGCCACCCGTCCTAGGAAGGCGGTGCGGGCGTCGCGCGGGCGACGCACGTCAAAACGGCCGGGGCCGCCGGACGGTCAGAACGGCAGGCCGGGGAGGCCGCCGCCCAGGCCCTGCGCCAGCGGGCCCAGCTTCTGCTGCTGGAGGTTCTGCGCGTTCTCGTTCGCCGCGTGGACGGCCGCGACGATCAGGTCGGCGAGGGTCTCGGTGTCCTCCGGGTCCACCGCCTTCGGGTCGATCCTCAGTGCGCGCAGCTCGCCGGCGCCGGTCACCGTCGCCTGCACCAGGCCACCGCCCGCCTGGCCGTCGACCTCCGTGTTCGCCAGCTCCTCCTGTGCACGGGCCAGGTCCTGCTGCATCTTCTGGGCCTGCTGGAGCAGCTGCTGCATGTTGGGCTGGCCACCACCGGGAATCACGATCAGCTCCTCTTCCGGGCCTGAGGTCGGTACGGGATTTTCCCGCTCGGCACGAGCCTACGTGGTCTGTGCGGGTGTCGCCCCGGCACTCTTTCGAGTGAGTCTCGTGCCGCGCCTATACCTGATCAAGGCCCTCTTACGGGCGTAAAGGCGGTGAAACCTTCCTCTCCGCCACCCATTGGGAGGTAGGAAAGGTCCGGCGCGTCAGGCGTCGTCACATGTCACCCGGCGTGACCCGTGAGGTCACGCGTGACGTCCCAGGTGACAAGGGACGCGGCGGGGGACGTGACCTGGTCGGGTCGTCGGTCGGTGTCGGTTCGGGACAGTAGGGAGTGCCGGGTGGGTCAGCAGCCGGAGATGCAGCCCGAGGGTCCGCCTCAGGACGGGCGGGGCGAGGGCGCGGCCGGACTGCGGCCGGGCGATCTGACCGGGCGGGCCTTCCCGCTCGGGGACTGGGGTGAGCCCGCGGAGCGGCTCGACGAGCTCTACCGGTGGGTGGAGCGGGGGGCGCTGGAGACGGCGGCCTGGTATCTCGCCGAGCGGGTGTGGAAGCGGCGGGGTGCGCGGGCGCTGCGGGGCGGGGCGGCGGCCGGTGCGGTCGCCGGGGCCGCTCTGCCGCTGCTGGATCTCACCGGGGCGATGGGCGGAGCGGCTCCCTGGGGGTATCTGGCGTTGCTGCTCGCGGTGGCGTGCGTGGGCGTCGACCGGTTCTTCGGGGTGACGTCCGGGTGGATAAGGGACGTGGCGACCGCGCAGGCCGTACAGCGGCGGTTGCAGGTGCTGCAGTTCGACTGGGCGTCGGAGTGCGTGCGGGAGGTTCTGGGGCCGGCGGAGGGGACCGCGAGTGAGGCCGCCGAGCGGTGTCTGGGGGTGCTTCGGCGGTTCTCGGAGGACGTGACGGAGCTGGTGCGGGTGGAGACGGCGGACTGGATGGTCGAGTTCCGTACGGGGTCGGCGCCGATGGGGATCCAGGGGACGGTGGCCCCCGGCGGGGGGCGCGGGGAGGGCGCGGGCTCGTCCGGGCGGTTGCCGTTGCCGCCGGGGGCGGGGAGCCGGCCGAACATGCCCCGACAGCGGCCGCCGGAGCCGCGGTGACGTCCGGACGGCGGCGGCAGGGCCTGCTTCATCGCGAGCCGGGCGGACTGCTCTCCTGCGCGCACAGCCTCAGCCCCTCCGGCGTCCAGCACGGCAGATGGCCGTGGGTGCGGATGACGTCCTGGCCGGTGCCCCGGGTGAGGTAGGTGAGGAAGCTCGACGCCAGGGAGTCGGCCGGGGGCCGGCCGTAGGTGTAGGCGTACTCGATCTCGCGGTACGGGTAGTCGCTGGTGCCGTTCTCGATGGCGTCGACGGAGGGCGGGGCGCCGTCGAGGTTGAGCGGGTGGAGGCCCTTCGCGCGGTCGGCGACGTTGAGCTCGGTGTAGCCGATCGCGCCGGGGGTGGTGGCCACGGTGGCCAGGACCTGGTCCGTCGAGTCGAGTTCACAGCGGACCACGGAGGCCGTCGGGTCGTCCTTGTGGAGGCAGTCGACGGAGGAGTTGGCGATCTCGCCCCGGCCCAGGACGCGGCGCTGGAACACCTGCCGGGTCCCGGAGTTGGCGTCCCGGCTGACCAGGATCACCGGCAGGTCCGGGCCGCCGAGATCCCGCCAGTTGGAGACCTGCCCGAGGTAGAGGCGGCGCACGTCCGCCGTGGAGAGGTTCCTCAGCCGGACGTCGTCGTTGACGACCAGGGCGAACACCGACACCGCCACGCGGTTCTCCCGGAGTTCCTCCAGGCCGGACGGCTTGGGGCCGTCGGAGAGGGCCACCAGGGGCGGGGACCCCTCCTTCGCGCGGGCGCCCGCCGCGGTGAGTTCGCGGATGCCGGCCGTCGAGCCGTGCGGGTCCACGGTGAGGTGGGCGCCCTCGCAGTCGCTCTCGTACTTGCGGGCCACCTCACGGATCACCGGGGCGAACGCCGTCGAGCCGGTGAGGGTGAGGGTGCCGCGTTCGCAGCCGATGGGGGGCGGGGTGTCGTCGCGGACGACGACCATCGTCGCGAGGGTGATCACGCTGAGGGTCAGGAGGACGGAGATCAGGCGGGCCGCACGGCTGAACAGCGGCGGGGTGTCGTCGGGGGTGGCGCTGCGGTTGGGGTGGACCACGCCGTCGCGGATGCCGCCGTAGAGGCGTATGCCGTGGCCGACGTCGCCGCCCGACAGCAGGACCAGCAGCTTGAAGTGCTCGCGCGGGTTGAGCGGGACGCGCGGGATGCGCAGCGTGTTGTCCTCGTAGCCGAAGCCTCGGTCCGCGGTGAAGTGGTCCATCAGGTGGTCGGTGTCGGTCGGCTGGGTGACCGACACGCCGCGGATGGTGCGGTCCGTGAACACCGCGGTCAGACCGTGACGTTCCGGGCCGGTGTAGTCGTCGCGGGCGATGCCCTGCGAGCCGTCGTTCTCGATGCGGAGCAGGACGAGGGTGGCGTCCGCCATGCCGGGGGCCTCGTCGAACAGGCCGAGACGGCGGTTGGGGCGGCCGGATCTGACGTCGTCGCCGATCGGGTTGTCCATCTGGACGCGGTAGCCGATCCTCTTGCGGCGCGGCACCCTGCGCTCGTACCAGACCATGACGCCGGACGCGACGATGCCGAGGACGGCCGTCCCCACGGCCACGACGTTCTCAGCGTTCAGCCAGTCCACTGTGGGTGCCCCCGCCACTCCGCCGGCCGGATCGTGGGGTCACCGTACGTCCGTCCGGGGGGACATTCCGGATGCGTGGCCGGAAGTTCGGCGGACGTTCACCGGCGGGTGTAGGTGAGTTTCTCCCCGGTGGCCGGGTTGAGCCGTTGCAGCCTGCCGTCGGGGAGCAGGGTGACCTCGGTGGCGTCGCCCGGGGTGCAGGAGGAGAGGGGCTCACCGGTGGTGACGGTGGAGGGCCCTATCCGCAAGGGGCCCTGCGCGGAGGGGCGTTGGGCGAGCCGGGCGCTGAACTCGCAGTGGTAGCCGTCGCCGTCGGCGACGAGCGCGAGCACCGTGTCGCCCACCTCGCCCTGGGACAGGGTCAGCCGACGGCTGTTGGTGCCGGTGGCGTTGTCGATGGTCGTGGTCCAGGTGCCGAGGTAGGCCTCCGGGATCGTGCCGTCCGCCGCGGAGGGGGACGGCGAGGGCGACGGTTCCTCGGACTCGGTGGGGGTGGCGCTCCGCGTGCTGGGGGCGGCCGAGGTCGCGGTCGGGCCGGGGCGCGCGCCGGTGTCGGTGTCGCCGCCGTTCATCAGCGCGTACACCGAGCCGCCCGCCGCGAGCGCGACGACCACGGCGACCGCGAGGAGCAGCAGGGTCGAACGGCCGCTGCGGCGGGCCGGCTCCTCGGGCTCGTCCCCGAAGGGGGAGTACGGGGGGTACGGCGAGGTCGTGCCGGGGCCGCCGCCCGCGTACGGGTTGTACGGGACCGGCTGCGGGGGCGGCGGCTGCGGGTGGCCGTAGGCGGGGGAGGCCGGTTGCGGGTGCTGCTGCGGCCGGCCGTACGCCGGGTGGGCGGGGGCGGCGGGGCCGGCCACCGGGGGGACGCCCCCGACCCGTGTGGGGGTGTGGTCCGGGGAGGCGCCCTCGCCACGCGGGCCGGAGTGCTGCGGGGCGGCCTCGGGCGCGCGGGCCGGGGCCTCGCTCCCTTCCGGGTCCTCCGTCTCCAGCAGCCGTACCGCGTGCCGCCCGAGCTGGGCCACGAGGGTGCTCGGCAGCCACGGGTCCCGGGAACGCCCCTCGGCGACGGTCTCCTGCGCGCCGGTGCGCTCCAGGATCCACTCCAGTGACGGACGGGCGGCCGGGTCCTTGCGCAGGCAGGCGCGGACCAGGTCGGCGATGCCCTCGGGGAGGCCCGACAGGTCGGCTTCCTCCTCGGCGATGCGGAACATCAGCGCGTGCACCCCGCTGTCGGCGGAGCCGAAGGGGAGGGCGCCGGTGGCGGCGAAGGCGAGGACGGAGCCGAGGCAGAAGACGTCGCACGCGGGCGTGATGCGGTCCCCGCGAACCTGCTCGGGCGCCATGAAGCCGGGCGAGCCGATCACCGCGCCGGTCCGGGTGAGAACGCTGTCGCCGGGCAGCGTCTCCAGCGCCCGCGCGACGCCGAAGTCGATGACGCGGGGCCCTTCTATGGTGACCATCACGTTGGACGGCTTGAGGTCGCGGTGGACGATCCCGGCCGCGTGGATGTTGGTGAGCGCGTGGGCGAGCCCGGCGGCCAGGATGCGCACCGACCGCTCGGGCAGCGGGCCGTGGTCGTGGCTCACCACCTGCTGGAGGCTCGGTCCGGCGACGTAGCCGGTGGCGACCCACGGCACCGCGGCCTCGGTGTCGGCGTCGAGGACGGGCGCGGTCCAGAACCCGCCGACCCGCTGGGCGTTGCGCACCTCCTGCCGGAACCGCGCCCGGAACTCCTCGCGCGCGGCCAGCTCCGGCCGGACCAGCTTCACGGCGACGGTCCGCCCGCGGTCCGAGCGGGCGAGGTAGACCCGCCCCATCCCGCCGGACCCCAGCCGCGCGAGCAGCCGGTAGCCGCCGATGCGCTGCGGATCCCCCGCGCTCAGCTCCTCCATGGCCGCCCCACCTCTCCCCCACACATGTGATCGAGCCGAGAATAATCCGGCCGTTGAGGGAGTCGAGCGGCGTGGTGTCTACGGTTCCATAACGGGCGGTTCCAGCTCGTCCAGCACCTTCGACAGCCGTTCCAGGACCCGTACGGTCTCGGCGAGCTCCGCCTCCCCGTACGCCTGCGCCAGCCGGTCGGCGAAGGCCGCGTGCCCGGGGTCGATGCGGGAGATCGCGGCCCGCCCCTCGTCCGTGGGCGCCAGCAGCTTGGCGCGCCGGTGCGCCGGGTTGGGCCGGTACTCGGCGAGCCGCCGGTCGACCAGCAGGTCGGCGACGCGCTGCACGCTCTGCCGCGTGATGCCCATCGCGCGGGCGATGCCGGACACCGGCAGGGGCTCGGTCAGCACGGCGCCGAGCACCTGCCACCAGGCGGCGGTGAGCCCGGACGGCCTCGCCAGTTCCTCGGCCACGGCGAGGAACTGGCCGTTCAGCCGGAAGACCCCGAGCGCGCTGCGGCTGAGCAGGTCCTGACGCTCACGGCTCACCGCGCGTCCGCCTTCTCCAGGACGGCGTAGGCCTCGGCGTCCGAGTCGTGGAACAGCCGGTACCAGGCGTCCAGCACCTCCCCCTCGTACACGCCGAGCCGCTGGAGGATCTCCCGGGCGAAGGCGACGGGTTCGGTGGGACCGGCGGTGATCAGGTCGCCGTCGGTGACGGCGTCGGCGTCGACGTACCGGTCGCCGCCCGCGTATCCGGTGGCGGCGAGGTAGAAGGAGACGGCGCTGGTGTGGGCCCGGTCGTCGAGCAGGCCCTCGCGGGCGAGCCCGGCGGTGGCGCCGCAGATCGCGGCGACGGGGGTGCCGGCGTCCAGGAAGGCGCGAGCGGTGCGGGCGAAGGGCGCGAGATCGCCCGACGTGTCCCAGAGGTCCGCTCCCGGAAGGATCAGCAGGGCGGCGTCCTCGGGGCGGAGCTCGTCCAGTGCCAGGTCGGGCCGGATGCGCAGGCCGCCGATGCTGCGGACCTCGTCCGTGGTGGGGCCGACGGTGCGGATGTCGTAGCCGTTGCGTGCCAGGTAGGCCGTGGCGTACCCGGTCTCCCAGTCGGCGAGGGTGTCGTAGACGGCGAGGTACACGGGCTTGCGGGGGCTGGTGCTCATGGCTCCTCCTCGGGCCGCTGAAGCCTTATGACAGCATCCTGCCCTTTGGGCAGCATACTGTCAATACGACTCTCGTGCCGTCGACGCCCGACAACCTGTCGCGGAAACCCCCGGTCCACAGACAGGACGCCGATTCCGCTTCCGCATCGCGGACATTTACGCTCGCCCGCATGACCCCTCAGACCGATCCCCAGACCGGCGCCGCCGTGAAGGCCACGGACCGCGCGCACGTCTTCCACTCCTGGTCAGCGCAGGAGCTCATCGACCCGCTCGCCGTGGCCGGCGCCGAGGGGTCGTACTTCTGGGACTACGACGGCAAGCGGTACCTCGACCTCACCAGCGGGCTCGTCTACACGAACATCGGCTACCAGCACCCGAAGGTCGTCGCCGCGATCCAGGAGCAGGCCGCACACCTGACCACCTTCGCGCCCGCCTTCGCCGTCGAGGCCCGTTCCGAGGCGGCCCGGCTGATCGCCGAGCGCACCCCCGGCGACCTCGACAAGATCTTCTTCACCAACGGCGGCGCCGACGCCGTGGAGCACGCGGTGCGCATGGCGCGGCTGCACACCGGCCGGGCGAAGGTGCTGTCGGCCTACCGCTCGTACCACGGCGGCACGCAGCAGGCGGTCAACATCACCGGCGACCCGCGCCGCTGGGCCTCCGACTCCGCGGCCGCCGGGGTCGTGCACTTCTGGGCGCCCTTCCTCTACCGCTCCCGCTTCTACGCGGAGACCGAGGAGCAGGAGTGCGCACGGGCGCTCGAGCACCTCGAGACGACCATCGCCTTCGAGGGGCCCGGGACGATCGCCGCGATCATCCTGGAGACCATCCCGGGCACGGCGGGGATCATGGTGCCGCCGCCCGGCTACCTCGCCGGGGTCCGCGAGATCTGCGACACGTACGGGATCGTCTTCGTCCTGGACGAGGTCATGGCCGGCTTCGGCCGCACCGGCGAGTGGTTCGCGGCCGACCTGTCCGGTGTCGTACCGGACCTGATGACCTTCGCCAAGGGCGTGAACAGCGGATACGTGCCGCTGGGCGGTGTGGCCATCTCCGGGGCCATCGCGGAGACCTTCGCGAAGCGGCCCTACCCGGGCGGCCTGACCTACTCCGGGCACCCGCTGGCCTGCGCCGCCGCCGTGGCGACCATCAACGTCATGGCGGAGGAGGGCGTCGTCGAGAACGCCGGGAACCTCGGCGCGTCGGTCGTCGGACCGGGGCTGCGGGAGCTGGCGGAGCGCCACCCGAGCGTCGGCGAGGTGCGGGGCGTCGGCATGTTCTGGGCCCTCGAACTCGTCAAGAACCGCGAGACGCGCGAGCCGCTGGTGCCGTACAACGCGGCCGGCGAGGCGAACGCGCCGATGGCCGCCTTCGGCGCCGCCGCCAAGAAGGCCGGGGTGTGGCCGTTCGTCAACATGAACCGCACCCACTTCGTGCCGCCGTGCAACGTGAGCGAGTCCGAGGTGAAGGAGGGCCTGGCGGCGCTGGACGCGGCGCTGTCGGTGGCCGACGAGTACACCGAGTAGCAGGCGCGGGGGCGGTCCGTGGCCGCGGTGCCGTGTCCCGCGCGGTGCCGCCACACCGGGACGCCGCGGTGCCGGTGTGCCGCGCCCCGGGGACGCCGCGGTACCGCTGCCCGCTCCCACGACCCCGACATCCGGGGTCGCCGTGCCGCGCCTTCGGGCTGCCGGGGGGGCCGTCGTGCCGCCGTGCCGCGCCTTCGGGCTGCCGGGGGTGCCGCCGTGCCGCCGTGCCGCGACCCGCTGGCGCCACACGGTGCCGCCTTGCCGCGCCCCCGGAAGGCCACGGCGCCGCTGTTCCGCCGTGTCAGGACCCCGGAAGGCCGAGGTGGAGCTGCTCTGCCCGGACGCTACGCGTGTAGGGCCGTGATTTCCTCGAACGCGTAAGGTGGCGTGCCCGTACATAAGACGAGCACGCCACTTATTCGTCCGTGACGAGGGAGACGCCCCGACCATGCCCGGCAGCAGCGGCAACGGCGCCGTGACGCGCAGCACCCTGCGGCAGCAGATCGCCGACGCGCTTCGCGACGAGGTGCTGGCGGGCCGGCTCCAGCCCGGGCAGGAGTTCACGGTGAAGGAGATCGCCGACCAGTACGGCGTCTCCGCGACCCCGGTCCGCGAGGCCCTGGTGGATCTCTCCGCGCAGGGCCTCCTCGAGGCCGACCAGCACCGCGGCTTCCGCGTCCACGAGTACTCCGTCGCGGACTTCCGGGGCATGATCGAGGCGCGCAGCCTGATCACCGAGGGCATGTTCCTCGCCCTCGACGAAGGCCGTCAGGGCTTCCAGAACCTGGAGGAGCCGCGGATCGCCGCCGCCGTCGCGGGAGTGCGCCGACGCGGGGAGGAGGCGCAGCGGGCAGCGACCGCCGGTGACCTGACCGTCCTCATCGGCTACGACCTGCGTTTCTGGCGGGAGCTGAGCACGCTGTTCGGCAACCCCTACCTCGCGGACTTCCTGCACCGGCTGCGGGTGCAGTCCTGGGTCTGCCTGGTGCAGCATCTGCGCCGGCTGACCGACCTGCGCGGCCATCTGTGGTCCGGCCACACCGAACTCGTCGACGCCCTCTACCGGCGCGACACCGCCACCGCCCGCTCGATCCTCGCCGCGTACAACGCCCACTCGATCGCGCTGATCGAGCGGCTGGCGTCGGAGTGAGCCCGGCGGATCCGGGCAGGACCAGAACGGCGCGGACCCGGGAGGCGGTCGTCGGCCTCTCCGTCGTCATCCCCGCCTACAACGAGGAACGCCGCCTGGGCCGCACCCTCGACGCCGTCATCCGCCACCTGGAGGAGACCGGCTCCCGCTGGGGCGGCTGGGAGATCGTGGTCGCCGACGACGGCTCCACCGACGCCACCCGCGAGATCGTCACCCTGCGCCACGACCCCCGTCTGCGGCTGGTCACGAGCCCCGCGCACCGCGGCAAGGGCCACGCCCTGCGCCTCGGGGTCGCCGCCAGCCGCGGTCGGCGCGTCCTCGTCACCGACGCCGATCTCGCCGCGCCCGTGGGCGAGCTGGAACGGCTGGAGGAGGCGCTCGCCGAGGGGCACACGGCGGCCGTCGGATCGCGCGCGCTGAAGGGCTCGACGCTGGGCGACCCCCGGCACCGCATACGCGAACTCGTCGGCACGGCCGGCAACCTGCTCATCCGCGGGACGGCCGTGCGCGGGATACGCGACACCCAGTGCGGGTTCAAGCTGTTCGACGGCGACAGGGCCCGGGCCGCCTTCGCCGCGTCCCGGCTGGACGGCTGGGCCATCGACGTGGAGGTGCTGCGCCACTTCCAGCGGGCGGGCTGGCCGGTCGCCGAGGTGCCCGTGCACTGGTCGCACCAGCGCGGCTCGAAGGTGCGCCCGCTGGACTACCCGCGGTTCCTGCGCGACCTCGTCCGTATCCGTGTCCCGCTGCCGGGGCCCGCCGACGCCCTCGCCGCCGCCCTGTTCCTCGCCATGGCCGTCGCGCTGCACTCCGGCCGCTTCTTCGACCCGGCCCACCGCTACCTCACCGACTCCCTCCAGGACCAGAACCAGTGGGAGTGGTTCTTCGCGGTGACCGCCGACAACGTCGCCCACCTGCGCAACCCGCTCTTCAGCCACCTCCAGGGCGTCCCGGAGGGCGTGAACCTGATGGCGAACACGGCCATGCTGGGCCTGTCCGTCCCGTTCACGCCGGTCACGCTCCTCCTCGGCCCGGCGGTCGCCCTGAGCCTGGTGACGACGCTGGGCATGGCGGCCACCGCCGCCGCCTGGTACTGGCTGATCGTGCGCCGCCTCACGCCGCGGCGCGGGGCCGCCTTCGCGGGCGCCGCGCTGGCCGCCTTCGCGCCGCCCATGGTGAGCCACGCCAACGCCCACCCGAACTTCGTCGTCCTGTTCATGATCCCGCTGATCGCCGACCGGGCGCTGCGCCTGTGCACCGGCACGCGGACCACCCGGGACGCGGTGGTCCTGGGCCTGATGGCGGCCTACCAGCTCTTCCTGGGCGAGGAGGCCCTGCTGCTGGCGGCACTGGGCATGCTCCTGTTCGCCGCCGCCCACGCGGCCGCGCGCCCCCGGGTGGCCCGGGAGGCCGTACGGCCCCTCCTGCGCGGCCTGGCGGTCGCCGCGGCCGTCTGTCTCCCGCTCGTCGTCTACCCGCTGGCCTGGCAGTTCTCCGGCCCGCAGAGCTACACGCACATCGACCACGGTCCCGGCACCGCCAACACCGTGCCCGCCCTGCTCGCTTTCGCCGAACGCTCCCTCCTCGCCGGCGACGCCGACCGCGCGAACGCCCTCTCCCTCAACCCCACCGAACAGAACGCCTTCTACGGCTGGCCCCTGCTCCTCCTCGCCCTCGCGATCACCGTACGGCTGTGGCGGCGGCCGGCCGTCAGGGCGCTGGCGTTCACCGCGGCCGCGGCGGCCCTCCTCTCCCTGGGCCCGCGCGTCCATGTGCCGTTCGCGGACACTACCGTCCCCGGCCCCTGGGCCCTGTTCGCCGGTCTCCCGCTGTTCGAGTCGGTCATCGAGAGCCGGGTCGCGATGATCTGCGCCCCCGCCCTGGGGATGCTGCTCGCCCTCGCGATCGACCGACTGGCGGCGGCCCGCTCCCCCATCGCGCGGTACGCCGGACTGCTGGCCGTCTGGTTCGCGCTGCTCCCCCTCGTCCCGGCCCCGCTGAGGTCCGAGCCGCGCGCCGAGGCGCCCGCCTTCTTCACGGACGGCGCCTGGAAGGCGTACGTCCGCCCCGGCGAGTCCCTCGTGCCGGTGCCGCTGCCCGAGCCCGCCGCAGCCGAGGCCCTGCACTGGCAGACCTCCGCCGGCCTCGGCTTCCCGATGCCCGGCGGCTACTTCAACGGCCCGTACGGCGACGGCGACCGCAGCGGCGTCTACGGCGTCCCGCTGCGCTTCACGGCGAGCCTGCTGCGGGACGTGCGGGCCACGGGGGTGGCGCCGGTGATCGACGGCCGGGCACGGGCGGAGACGCGCACGGACCTCGCGCACTGGAGGGCGGGAGCGCTGGTCCTCGTCCCGCAGCCGCGGGACGGAGCGCTGCGCACGACCGTAGACGAGCTGGTGGGCCGTCCCGCGCGGTGGGTGGACGGCGTGTGGGTATGGGACCTGCACGAGGGGACGCACGAGAGGCGCTGAGGCATGCCGCACCGACTACCCTTCCCAGACCGGGCAGTAGACGACGAAGACGCTAGGTGAGGAGCTCTCTTTGGCCTGTGACCTGTGGCTGGTACCGCTCGTCGACGTGTTGTGCCACACCCCCGACAACCCGTTCGCCGAGGAACTCGCGCAGTACAACGAGGTGCTCGCCGAGTCGGGACTCCCGCCCGTGCCGGTGTACCAGTACATGCCGGGCCTGTCCGGTGACGTGGCCCCGGTGGCCGGCTTCGACTACGACGCGCTGCACTTCCTGCGGCGCGCCTACCTGCTCCAGGTCTGCGGCCTCCCCGTCACCCCGGTCGACGAACTCGGCGGCGACTACGAGCAGCTCCTGGAGATGTTCGAGGCGACGGCCCAGCAGTCCCACCTGGTCTGGCACTACGACCACGCGGGCGCGTACGTCCCCGTCGACTTCCCGCAGCCGCTGTCCAACGACGAACTCCTCGCCGGTGGCGGCCCGTTGGGTTCCTCGCAGGCCCTGCTGCGGGAGCTGGAACACGTCGCCCCGTCGATCGGCATCGACCCGGCGAACCCCCCGGCGGCCCCCCAGCCCCCGGTCGCTCCGACGGAGTTGGAGGAACCGGCGGTCCCCGCGCCCTACGACCCCAGCCCCTTCGCCCGCGAGCGGCACGTGTGGCTGGGTCTGCACGCGGCGGCGACGCGGAGTCTGGCGCAGGGGTCGATGATCGTCTTCAGCTGAGGCCGGACAGGGTCGGCGCGGGTGCCCGGGAGGCCTTCTCCTGGAAGGCCCGCCGGAGACCCGCGCCCGACCGTCGCCGTGTCCCGTCCTACAGGAACGAGTTGATCTCGATCGTCTCGTCCCGGCCCGGGCCCACGCCGATCGCGGAGATCGGGGCGCCGGACATCTCCTCCAGTGCCTTGACGTAGTTCTGGGCGTTCTTCGGGAGGTCGGAGAACGACTTGGCCTTGGAGATGTCCTCGGACCAGCCCGGAAGCATCTCGTAGACCGGCTTCGCGTGGTGGAAGTCGGACTGGGAGTACGGGAGTTCCTCGACGCGCTTGCCGTCGACCTCGTAGGCGACGCAGACCGGGATCTCCTCCCAGCCGGTGAGCACGTCCAGCTTGGTGAGGAAAAAGTCGGTCAGGCCGTTCACGCGGGTCGCGTAGCGGGCGATGACCGCGTCGAACCAGCCGCAGCGGCGGTCACGGCCGGTGGTGACGCCCCGCTCGCCGCCGATGCGGCGCAGCGCCTCGCCGTCCTCGTCGAAGAGTTCGGTGGGGAAGGGGCCGGCGCCCACGCGGGTCGTGTAGGCCTTCAGGATGCCGATGACGCGGCTGATCTTCGTCGGGCCCACGCCGGCGCCGGTGCAGGCACCGCCCGCGGTCGGGTTCGACGAGGTGACGAAGGGGTAGGTGCCGTGGTCGATGTCCAGCAGGGTGCCCTGGCCGCCCTCGAAGAGGACGACCTTGTCGTCCTCCAGGGCCTGGTTGAGGACCAGCACCGTGTCGGCGACGTACGGCGCCAGCTTGTCGGCGTAGCCGAGCAGCTCCTCGACGACCTGGTCGACGGCGATCGCGCGGCGGTTGTACAGCTTGGTCAGCAGTTGGTTCTTGACGTCGAGCGCCGCCTCGACCTTCTGCTGGAGGATCGACTCGTCGTACAGGTCCTGCACGCGGATGCCGACGCGGTTGATCTTGTCGGCGTAGGTCGGTCCGATGCCCCGCCCGGTGGTGCCGATCTTCCGCTTTCCGAGGAAGCGTTCCGTCACCTTGTCGACAGTCACGTTGTACGGCGTGATGATGTGCGCGTTGCCGCTGATCAGCAGCTTCGACGTGTCGACGCCGCGCTCGTTCAGACCGCTCAGCTCGGAGAGCAGCACCGACGGGTCGACGACGACGCCGTTTCCGATCACGGGCGTACATCCTGGAGAGAGGATTCCGGAAGGGAGGAGGTGGAGTGCGTACTTCTGGTCGCCCACGACGACCGTGTGGCCGGCGTTGTTGCCGCCCTGGTAGCGCACTACGTAGTCCACCGAGCCACCGAGCAGGTCGGTGGCCTTCCCCTTGCCTTCGTCACCCCACTGAGCACCGAGCAGCACAAGTGCGGGCACGCGCGTACACCCCTTCCGGGTGGGGCATGTCCAGGGTCAGGGGCGCACGCGGAGGTACTTCGCGCCGCATGCACCGCGACCGTTGTCGATCGCACCGCGACCGCCGTTGGCCGCGAACCGTCGGACCCGGATGCCCCGGAATAGACGAAGCCCCTGGCGCAATAGCGCAAGGGGCTCTTGCACAAAGATGCTACCCGAGGAAGCGAGGCAGGACCGAGGTGGCGACTTTCGCGACGCCGGATCAGCTGCTGGTGATCATCGATCCGGTCGCCCGGAGGACGGACGGGGAGTCCGTGAGGATCGCGAAAGACGTGCTCAGCGCGGGTGCGGCCGCCAAGGTGTGCCTGCCGGAGGGGCCCGAGGAATTCGCCCGGGTGCTGGCACGGCGCGGCTCCCGGCGGCCGGTGGTCGTCGGCGACGACCGCGCCCTGACGCGGGCGGTGGCCCTGCTGCACCGGCAGCGGGAGCTGGCCGGATGCGTGCTGTCGATGGTGCCGGTGGGGGGCGCCCTCGGTGTCGCGCAGGCCCTGGGGGTGCCCATGGGGGCCGTGGCGGCGGCGCGGGCGGTCCTCGACGGGGCCGAGCGTCGGCTGGATCTGCTCGTCGACGACAGCGACGGGGTGGTGCTGGGGGCGCTGCGGATCCCGCCGGTGCCGCTGGCGGCACAGGACGAGGCGGCGCTCACGGAAGGGGGCCGGCCGTGGCTGCGGACCTGCCAGTCCGTCATACGGACGCTGGTGCCCTCCCGGCCGTCCCGGACGGCGGCCGCCCCTCCCCCGCCGGGGCCCGCGCGCCTGCGGGTCGAGGTGGACGGGGTGACGCTGGTCGATCTCGACCAGCCGGTCGAGGCGGTCTCGGTGACCCCGGACGCCTCCGGAACGGCCGTGGTGGAGGTGCGCCCGCTGTCCCTGGGCGCGGAGGCGTCACCGCTGGAGGCGCGGGGGCGGACGGTGACCGTGTCGGGCGCGGACTTCCGCTACCGGGCGGACGCGGCGGTGGCGGGACCGGTGCGCAGGCGGACGTGGACGGTGCGGGAGGGGGCTCTGGGGCTGGTGCTGCCGAGGTGGTGAGCAAGGGGACCGAGGCGTCGCGGGTCGGCGCGGTCTCCCACGCGGCCCCGCGGTCCTGGCTCCGTCGACCGTCGCGGAGGCGTCGGGGGGCGGCGCGGTCACCCACGCAGCCCCTCGTTCCTGGCCCCCTCGACCGCCGCGGAGGCGTCACCTCCCGCGGCCGACCGCACCTGGTCGAGCTCGGCGGTGACGTCCCACCGGACGCTCGGCCGGCACCTCCGCCGCATCGTCCCGAGGCTCGGCGTCCCCCGCGGGCCGGTGCGACCGCACGGGACCTCCCGCCCGCACGCCACGCGGGCGTGGCGTCCGCACCTCACGCGGGCGTGGCGTCCGCACGTCACGCGGGCGTGGCGTCCGCGGCGGCGGCTTGCCGATCGGCGACGCCGCCTTGCCTCCCGGCCCGTGCGGCGCCGGCCGGGGCAGGCGTAACCGGCCCGTGGGTGGCGTCACCGGCCCGTGCGGTGCCGGCCGGGGCGGGCGTAACCGGCCCGTGCGCGGCCTCACCGGCCCGTGCGGCGGCGGCCGGGGGGTTCACCGGCCCGTGCGGCGGCGGCCGGGGCGGGCCTCACCGACCCGTGCGGCGGTACCGGCCGGGGCGGGCGTCACCGGCCCGCGCTCGGCTTCACCGGCCGAAGGTCTTGTCGCGGTGGACGCGCCAGCGCTCCATCATGGCCGCGATCTCGCCCTCGACGAACTCGAAGAAGGCGAGCGTCTCGGCCATGCGGCGGCCGGCCGGGGTGTCGGCACCGAGGCTGGTGACGCCGTCGCGCAGGGCGCTCTCCCACCGCTTGATGACGGCCTCGCGGTTGGTCAGGGCCTCGTACCACTGGTCGCCGTGCACCCGGTAGCGCTCCCGGCGCGAGCCGGGCTCCCGCTCGCGGGACACCATGTGCGTCTGGGCCAGGTAGCGCACCGCCCCGGAGACGGCGGCGGGGCTGATCCGCAGCTGTTCGCCCAGCTCGGCGGAGGTCATCGCACCCGCGTCGGAGGAGAGGAGGGCGGCGAAGACGCGGGCGGGCATGCGGGCCATCCCGGCCTCGACGAGCTGCGCGGCGAAGGACTCGACGAACTTCGACACCGCCTCCGCGTCCCGTCCGGCCCCGACTGGTTGGTTCATGCCCCCATCCTATCGGCGCTTCACTGAGTTCCTTAACTTCACAAATTTCTGAAGGAAGCGTACGTTCGGAAGCATGACGAAGTCCATCACGGTGTCCGGGCTGCACAAGTCCTTCGGCCGTACGCACGCGCTCGACGGTCTCGACCTCGAGGTCGAGACGGGCGAGGTGCACGGCTTCCTCGGGCCCAACGGCGCCGGAAAGTCCACCGCCATCCGCGTCCTGCTCGGCCTGCTGCGCGCCGACTCCGGCGCCGCCCAGGTCCTCGGCAGGGACCCGTGGAAGGACGCGGTGCAGGTGCACCGCCGGATCGCCTACGTCCCCGGGGACGTGACCCTGTGGCGGAACCTGTCCGGCGGCGAGGTCATCGACCTCCTCGGCCGGCTGCGCGGAGGCCTGGACCCCCGGCGCCGCACCGAACTCGTCGAACGCTTCGAGCTCGACCCCACCAAGAAGGGCCGCACCTACTCCAAGGGCAACCGGCAGAAGGTCGCCCTGGTCGCCGCGTTCGCCTCGGACGTCGACCTGCTGATCCTGGACGAGCCGACCTCGGGCCTGGACCCGCTGATGGAGGAGGTCTTCCAGCGGTGCGTGCGGGAGGAGAGAGAGCGGGGCCGTACGGTCCTGCTGTCCTCGCACATCCTGAGCGAGGTCGAGAAGCTCTGCGACCGGGTCAGCATCATCCGCAAGGGCCGCACGGTCGAGACGGGCCCCCTGGCCGAGCTGCGCCACCTCACCCGCACCAGCGTCACGGCCGAGCTCGCCGGCGCCCCCAACGGGCTGTCCGGCCTGCCCGGCGTCCACGACCTCGACGTCCGCGGCAGGCGGGTCAGCCTGCAGGTGGACACCGAGCACCTCGACTCCGTCCTGCGGTCGCTGACCGCGTCCGGCGTGCGGTCGCTGACCTCCACACCGCCGACCCTGGAGGAGCTCTTCCTGCGCCACTACCAGGACGAGGCGGCGGCACGATGACGACGCTCACCGCACCCGCGTCCGGCCGACTCGCCGGGACCGGCGTCCTGTTGCGCTTCGCCCTGCGCCGCGACCGGACGCTGATCACCCTCTGGACCGCGGTCAACGCCCTGATGGTCCTGTCCATGCCGAACACCCTGAAGGGCCTCTACGGCACGGCCGCCGAACGCGCCGACCTGCTGAAGCAGACGGCCACCAACTCCTCCCTGCGCGCCCTGGTCGGCCCCGTCTTCGACGACTCCCTCGGCGCCCTCACCGCCTGGCGCGTCGGCGTCTACGCGGGCGCGCTCGCCGCGGTGACCAGCCTCCTCGTCGTCGTACGCCACACCCGCGAGGAGGAGGAGAGCGGCCGCCAGGAACTCATCGCCTCGGGCGTGGTGGGCCGCCGTGCCTCCCTCACGTCGGCCCTGCTCACGGCCGCCGTCGCCAACGCGGCCTTGGCGCTGCTGGTCACCGCCGGCCTGGCGGGTCACGGCGCAAGCGGAGCGCCGGCTCTCGGCCTGGGACTGGCCGCCGTGGGGATGCTCTTCGCCACGACGGCGGCGATCGCCGCCCAGCTCACGGAGAGCGCACGGCTCGCCCGGGGACTGACGGCGGCCGTCCTGGGCGCCGCGTTCGTGCTGCGCGCGGCGGGCGACTCGGCGACGGACGACGGCTCGTCCGTGCTGACCTGGCTGTCGCCGCTGGGCTGGCTGGAGAACCTGCGGCCCTTCGCCGACGAACGGTGGTGGGTGCTGACGCTGTTCGCGGCGGCGATCGCCGTGCAGGGCGCGGTGGCCTACGCGCTGGCCGGCCGCCGGGACGTCGGCATGAGCTTCCTGCCCGCCCTCCCGGGACCGGCGGCAGGGCGGCTGGGCTCGGCCGGCGCACTGGCCTGGCGTCTGCACCGCGGCAGCGTGCTCGGCTGGAGCCTCGCCTTCTTCCTCGCCGGGGTCGTCTACGGCGGGATGACGGAGAGCGCGGCCGACCTGGTCGGTGACAACGAGCGGGCCCGCGAGATCTTCGAGCGGATGGGCGGCCGGTCGGCGATCACCGACTCCTTCCTCGCGGCCATGGTCGGCATGCTCGGCCTGGTGGCGTCCCTCTACATCGTCTCCTCGGTCCTGCGGCTGCACGGCGAGGAGACCTCCGGCCGGGCGGAACCGGTCCTCGCGAACGCGGTCGGCCGGCTGCGCTGGGCCGCCGGCCACCTGATCGTCGCCTTCGGCGGCGCCGCCCTGATCATGCTCCTCGCGGCCCTCGGCTTCGCCGCCGGCTATGGCGAGGACCTCGGCCCCCTGCTGGCCGCCGCCCTGGTCCAGCTCCCGGCGGTCTGGGTGGTCGGCGGTCTGACGGTCCTCCTCCACGGCGCGGCCCCGCGCCTGGCCCCGGCCGCCTGGGGCATCGCGGGAGCGGTCCTGCTGATCGGCTGGATCGGCCCCGCGCTGAACGTCCCCCAGGCGGTCCTGGACCTCTCCCCCTTCGGCCACCTGCCGAAGCTGCCGGGCGGCGCCGTGCACTGGCCGCCGGTGCTGGTGCTGCTGGCGGTGGCCACGCTGTCGACCGCCGGAGGACTGGCGGCACTGCGGCGCCGGGACCTGACCACGTAGGCGGGGGGATCCCGGGCAGGCGGCCTGCCCGGGCCGGTGGCGCCGACGACGCGCCTCGGGCCGTGGATCCCGCGCTGGGGGAACCCGGCGAGGAGGCCTGCCCGGGCCGGCGGCAGCCCGGGGCCATGGGAACCCGTGATGGGGGAACGGGGGGAGGAGGCCTGCCCGCTGGCGGCGCCCCCGGGCCGGGGAATCCCGCGCTGTGGGAACCCGGGAAGGATCGTCGGCGTCCCTGTCGGGCATGGGGGAACGTACGCAGGCCGCCGCCGGGTGTCTCACCGTGGCTCTGGGCGCGGGCGCGGGGCTCGCGTTGTGGACCGTCGACGTCCGCGGCCGATTCGACCGCTTCGAGCAGTCACCGGACTGGAGCGTCCTGTACGCCGAGCTGCCCCTGGCGATCCTCGGCGGCGTCGCCGTCTCCCTCGTGCTGTGGGCCCTGCTCCGCCGCGTCAGAGCTCGACGCTGAGCCCATCCAGCCCTCGGATCACGAAGTTCGGCTTGCGCCGCGGTTCCGTCGCCGGACGGAGCGTCGGGGCCCGCTCCAGCAGCGCCGTCATCGACGCGGCGAGCTCGATGCGGGCCAGCGGGGCGCCGATGCAGTAGTGGATGCCCGCGCTGAAGGAGATGTGCGGATTGTCCTTGCGGCTCAGGTCGAGGCGGCCGGGGTCGGCGAAGACCGCCGGGTCGTGGTTGGCGGAACCGAAGAGCATGGCGATCTCCGCGCCGCGCGGGATCGTCGTCCCGTCGATCTCGATGTCGTCCAGCACCCAGCGCTCGAAGAGCTGCAGCGGGGTGTCGTATCGCATCAGCTCCTCGACGGCCGAGGGGACGAGGGAGTGGTCGGCGCGCAGGGCGGCCAGCTGGCTGGGATTGCGGAACAGCGCCCACCAGCCGTTGACGGTGGCGTTCACCGTGGCCTCGTGGCCGGCGTTCAACAGCAGGACCGCCGTCGAGATCATCTCCTGCTCGGTCAGCCGGTCGCCCTCGTCGTGGGCCGCGATCAGCCCCGAGATCAGGTCGTCGCCGGGCTCCTTGCGGCGGGCCGCGATCAGCTCGCGCAGGTACTCCGAGAACTCCACCGACGCGCGGACGGCCTTCGCCGCCGTCTCCTCCGACGGGTTGAGCTCGTACATCCCGCAGATGTCCGCCGACCAGGGCCGCAGCGGGGCGCGGTCCGACTCGGGGATGCCCAGCATCTCCGCGATCACCGCCACCGGCAGCGGCTCCGCGACGTCCGTCAGCAGATCGCCGCCGCCCGCCTCCACCAGCCCGTCCACCAGCTCCCCCGCCAGCTGCCGGACGTACGGCTTGAGCTGCTCCACCGTCCGCGGGGTGAACGCCTTCGACACCAGGCGCCGGATCCGGGTGTGGTCCGGCGGCTCCAGGTCGAGCATCCCGTGGTCGTTGAGCGTGTGGAACGGCTCGTGCTCGGCCGGCGGCGCCGTCCGGCCGAAGTCCTCGTGCGAGAAGCGGTGCTGGTACGTCCGCCCCAGCCGCCGGTCCCGCAACAGCGCCGAGACGTCCGCGTGGTGCGGCACGAGCCACTGGTCGGTGGGCTCGTAACGCAGCACCCGGCCCCGGTCACGCAGCTCGGCGTAGGCGGGGTACGGGTCGGCGAGGAACGCCGGGTCCCACGGGTCGAAGGCGAGATCGGTTCGGCCTGACATGGACGGACGCTAACGCGTCGGACCGGCGTCTGACCAGGGGGTCCGCGCCGGACGGCCGCGCGGCCCGTCCCTAGCCCGGCGTCACCAGCCGCGCCTCGTACGCGAACACCGCCGCCTGGGTGCGGTCCCGCAGGCCCAGTTTCACCAGGATCCTGCTCACGTGGGTCTTGATCGTGGACTCGGCGACCACCAGGCGCTCGGCGATCTCCGCGTTGGACAGCCCCTGCGCGATGAGGACCAGGACCTCCGTCTCCCGTTCGGTCAGGTCGCCGTAGGACGCCTGGGCGGTGCGGGGCAGGCGGGGGCCGTCGGACAGTTTGGAGAACTCGGTGATCAGGCGCCTGGTGACGGAAGGAGCCAGCAGGGCCTCGCCGGAGGCGACCACCCTCACCCCGTCGGCGAGCTGACGGGCCGAGGCGTCCTTCAGGAGGAAACCCGAGGCTCCCGCGCGCAGCGCCTGGTAGACGTACTCGTCGAGGTCGAAAGTGGTCAGCACCAGCACCTTGGCCGAGTCGTCCGAGGCGACGATCTCCCGCGTGGCCTCGATGCCGTTCAGCTCGGGCATGCGGATGTCCATCAGGACGACGTCCGGGGACAGTTCCCGCACGCGCTCCACCGCCTCGCGGCCGTTGACCGCCTCGCCGACGACCTCGATGTCCGGCATCGCGTTCAGCAGGACGGAGAAGCCCTCGCGCACCATCATCTGGTCGTCGGCGATCAGCACCCGGATCGTCATGCTCCACCCTCACCCGGGGAGGACATAGCCACCGGCAGGAACACCGCCACCTCGTAGCCGCCGTCCGTCGTCACGTCCGCGGTCATCTCGCCGTTCAGCATGGTCACCCGCTCCCGCATGCCCGTGATGCCGTGGCCCGCGCCGGGTGAGGGCTTCAGCAGCGAGGGGTTGGGCGGCGGGCCGTTGACTATGCGCAGGCCCAGCCCGCCGAGGACGTAACCGATCTCGACGCGGGCGCTCGCCCCGGGCGCGTGCCGCAGGGTGTTGCTCAGGGCCTCCTGCACGATGCGGTACGCCGACAGCTCCACCCCCTGCGGCAGCTCGCGCACCGCTCCGGTCACCACCTTCTCGACCTGCAGGCCGGCCTCCCGCACATTGGCGAGCAGCCCGTCCAGTTCGGCGAGCGTGGGCTGCGGAGCGTCCGGCACCTCGTAGTCCTCGGCGCGGACCACACCGAGCACCCGGCGCAGTTCCGTCAGGGCCGCGACCGCGTTCTCCCGGATCGTGGCGAACGCCTTCTCCAGCTCCGGAGGCGGGTTCTCCACCCGGTAGGGCGCGGCCTCCGCCTGGATGGCGACCACCGACATGTGGTGGGCGACCACGTCGTGCAGCTCGCGGGCGATCGTGGTGCGCTCCTCCAGCAGCGTGCGCCGGGAGCGCTCGTGCTCGGTCACCGTCTGCTGGGCCGTCACCTCCTGCTCGGCCTGCCGGCGTATCTGCCAGACGGTCACGGCGAGCAGGATCAGCGCGGAGAAGACCAGCATCGGAGCCACGTTGGTGCCGTAGTGACCCCAGCTGAACGCGGTCTCCGCGACGAAGCCGTACGCGGCGGTCAGCAGCCACATCCATGCCGCCGTGCGCGGCCGGGTGCGTATGGCGACGACCGTGAGCACGGCCAGGTGGGAGACGAAACTGCCCGGCAGCCAGGGCCAGTTTCCGTACGTGGTGCCGATGGCGGCGACGAGCGTGGCCGACACCAGCGAGAGCCAGAAGGCGCCGACCGGGCGGACCAGCGTCAGCAGGACCGGCGCCAGGGCGAGCAGACCGCAGACGACGGACGTCGTGGTGCCGGAGCCGTCCGTCCAGGCGACCAGCATCGCCAGCACGCCGGCCGCGGCGACCAGCCCGTGTGACCGCCATGCCGCGTACTCCCGCCTGCGGCCCTTCAGCCGGCGGGTGAGGGGGCCGTCGGGCTCCCTGCGGGGCAGCGGGCGGTAGGCGAAGGCATTCTGGAACAGGTCCTCGCGCAGCCCGCGCAGGGCGTCCACGGCCGCCCGGAACTCCGGGCTGCGCGGCCGGTAGGCGCCGTACGGGTTCTCCGGGGGCGTCGTGTGCGTCTGCGTCGTCTCGGTCACGGTGAAAACGGTAGGCCGGGGACGGGGGTGCCGTCGTCAGCAGCGAGAGGGGTTCTGCGAGGTCCGTCTGAAGTACTACGGGTCGCTGAGGGTGGCCGCGGGGCGCCGTGCGGCGACCGCGGGTCACCGCCGGGCGGCCGCGGGGGCATTGCCCGGCGACCGCGGATTACCACTCGGCGGCCGGGGCCCAACCGTGGACGGCTGTGGACCAGCGCGGGACGGCCGCGGGGCAGCACCGGACGGCCGCGGACCAGCGCGGGACGGTTGCGGATCAGCGTCCCGGTCGTGGACCAGCGCCGGGCGGTTGAGGAGCAGCGCGGGACGGTTGCGGACCAGCGCCGGGCGGTTGCGGATCACCGCGCGGGACGGTTGCGGACCAGCGTCCCGGTTGCGGACCAGCGCCGGGCGGTTGAGGAGCAGCGCGGGACGGTTGCGGACCAGCGCCGGGCGGTTGCGGATCACCGCGCGGGACGGTTGCGGACCAGCGTCCCGGTTGCGGACCAGCGCCGGGCGGTTGCGGATCACCGCGCGGTGACTGCAGGCCGCCATCACGGGGCTGCAGGCCGCCACCACGGGGGCTGCAGGCCGCCGCGGGGCTCCGCGGGCTTCCGTGAACGGTCTCCGGACCCGGATCGGGCGGCGGTTCAATACCCGGACGGTCTCACCAGTCCCGACTCGTAGGCGAACACGGCCGCCTGGGTGCGGTCCCTCAGGCCGAGTTTCACCAGGATGCGGCCCACATGCGTTTTCACGGTCTGCTCGGCGACGACGAGGTGGCGGGCGATCTCCGCGTTGGACAGGCCCTGCGCGATCAGCGTGAGGACCTCCGTCTCGCGTTCGGTGAGGTCGCCCACCCGCTCCTTCAGCGGGGCGCGAGGCGTGCCGTTCAGCCGGGAGAACTCGGCGATCAGCTTGCGGGTGATGCCGGGCGCGAGCAGGGCGTCGCCGGCCGCCACGACCCGCACCGCCTCCGCGAGCTGGTCGGCGGAGGCGTCCTTCAGCAGGAACCCCGACGCCCCGGCGCGCAGCGCCTCGTACACGTACTCGTCGAGGTCGAAGGTGGTGAGGACGAGCACCTTGATGTGCGGGGTCGCGGCGGTGATGCGGCGGGTGGCCTCGATGCCGCCCAGTTCGGGCATCCGGATGTCCATCAGGACGACGTCCGGGGAGAGTTCGGCGACCTGGACGACGGCGTCGAGGCCGTCGACGGCCTGCCCGACGACCTCGATGCCCGGGTGGGCGTTGAGCAGCACGGTGAAGCCCTGACGGACCATCTGCTGGTCGTCGGCGATCAGTACGCGGATGGTGCCGCTCGTCATGGGGTTCCTTCTTCGGTCGTGGGCGAGGCTTCGTCCGTCGTGGCCCTTCCGGTCGGGCTCCTCCCCGCCGGTTTTTCTCCCGACGGGGGGTCTCCCGCCGGCCTTCCTCCCGGCGGGAGTTCTCCCGCCGCGGTGACGCCCACCGCGGTGACGCCCACCGTGGGGACGCCCGCCGTGGTGACGCCAGTCGTGGTGACGCCCGTGCCCGGGGTTGCCCCCGTCGTCGGGAGCGGGTCGTCCGGGAAGATCAGCTCGAGGTCTTCGGGAGTGCCGGGGTCGTCGTCGGGCGGGGTCGTGGCGCCGTCGCCGGGGAGGAACGCCGAGACCGTGAAGCCCCCGTGCAGCGTCGGGTGCGCGGTGACGTGACCGCCCAGCATCGCGACCCGCTCGCGCATGCCCAACAGTCCGTGGCCGGCGCCCGGGGAGGGCCGCACGGGCCCGGCCGGGCGGGAGTTGGTGACCTCCAGGTGCAGTCCGCGCGGGTCGTGGGTGAGGGCGACGCGGACCCGGGAACCGGGCGCGTGCCGCAGGGCGTTGCTCAGCGCCTCCTGCACTATCCGGTAGGCCGACAGCTCCATGCCCGGCGGGTATCCGCGCGCCTCGCCGTGGACCTCGGTGACGACATCCAGTCCGGCGGCGCGGGTGTTGTCGACGAGGGCGTCCAGGCGGTCGAGGGTGGGCTGCGGGGTGTCGGGGGCTGTGCCGGTGCCGGCCGCGCCGAGGCCGTAGGGGTCCTCGGGGTTCTCGGAACGCAGCACGCCGAGCACCCGGCGCAGTTCGGTGAGGGCTTCCAGGGCGTTCTGGCGGATGCCGGAGAGGTTCTCCTTCAGCTCCTCGGACGGGTTGTCCACGAGGTGCGGCGCCACCTGCGCCTGGATGGAGATCACCGACATGTGGTGGGCGACCACGTCGTGCAGTTCGCGGGCGATGCGGTTGCGCTCCTCGAGCAGGGTGCGGCGGGCACGCTCCTCCGCGGTGATCGTCTCCTGCTCGACGAGCTGCGTGCGGGCCTCGCCGAGACCGCGGAAGGCGGAGCCGACGAGAACGACCGCCCCGAAGATCGCGACGGACGTGACACCGGTCGAGGTGTAGGTCGCCCCGCCGATCAGTCCCTGGACCACCCAGGTCGTCACGCCGGTGCCGGCCAGAACGGCGAAGGACACCCGGGGGTGCACGCGGAGCGCCAGGAACAGGAACACGATGGAGTGGGCGAGGACTTCGGAGGCGTTCCAGGGCCAGGCGGGACCCGGGAGCGGATGGCCCTGCAGGCTGGGTCGGGCGGCCACCGCGGCGACGGCGGTGCCGGCCAGGGACAGCGCCCACGCGGGAACCGGCCGCCACAGGGCCAGGATGACGGCCGCGCCCTGCGCGAACGCGGTCAGCACCGCCAGCTCCGTGTCGACGGCGTAGCGACCCATCTGCTCTGTACCGGCCAGTGAGATGCCGAGGGCGATCCAGCACAGCACCACGTATCCCGGCACGCGCAGCCAGCGGAGTCCGCGCCAGGGCGGGGCACCCTGAGAGCGGCCGCCGCCTGCTGCACGGGCACGGTGGAAGCGGCGCCGTGGGACGGGGGCGGGCGCCGGGTCGGCGGGGTGGGGTGGGGTACGCGTCTCCTCGCCGGTCACAGGCCCAACCCTAGGCATCGCGGGCCGCCTTGGCTCCCGCCGTTTCGGAACGTCGGTGGACGCGGACCACCCGGGACCGGGGGACGCCGGGACGGCGGGAACCCTGTTCGTAGGTCCGGAAGGCCACCCAGCACACCGCCAGCGCCAGCGCGAGCACCGGCAGCCAGAGCAGGCGGGCCGCCACCCAGCCCAGCCCGTCGGGCACCGAGTGGAGGCCGGGCAGGCGGCCCGCGAGGAGGCCTGTCGCGGTGGTCGCCATCAGGGCCGTCTGGTGCCAGAGGAAGACCGTCATCGCGGAGAGGTTCACCAGCGCCACCGCCGCCCAGGTCAGTGGGTGCCGCATCACCTCGCGCAGTCGGCCGCGCAGCAGCAGGGCAGCGCCGCACTGGGCGAGGCCGAAGGTGACGGCGGCGAGCGTCGGCGGGTTGAGGTTGGAGACCGCTTCGCCGGGCACCCCCACCATGGACGCCGGATAGCCCGCCCACATGACCAGCACGGCGGTCGCCACCGCCCCGCCGGTGAGCAGGACCCAGCCCGCGCGCGGGCGCTCCAACTCTCCGCGCGTCCAGGCCGCGCCCAGGGTGTACGGCACCAGCCAGCCCGCCGCCAGGTTCACCCAGCCCAGCCAGGAGGGTCCGCCGAGGCCGAAGCGGACCAGGTCCACGTGCAGGACGACGGCCAGCGGCCACAGGGGGCTGAGGCGGGCCAGCAGCGGGGTCGCCGCCGTCAGGACGGCGAACACCAGCAGGAACCACAGCGGGGACAGCGCGAGCTTGACCAGCGTGTGCACGGTGACGAAGGAGGCCCCGCCGAGGAGGAGGCAGAGCGCGGCCGCCGTCCACAGGGTGAGGAGCGCCGCCACCGGTTTGAACAGCCGGGACAGACGCGCCCGGAGCCAGGCACGGTACGTACCGCCCCTTGCGCGGGCCGAGGCGTGGCTCTTCGTCGCCACATGGCCGCCCACCATGAAGAACACCGCGAGTGTCTGGAACGTCCAGGACACCGGGGCCAGCCAGGGCATGTGTGCCAGGGGGCTCGCCGTGCGGAGCGTCCCGCCGTCCGCGACGAGGGCGGTGACCAGCCAGTGGCCGAGCACGACGCCGAGGATCGCGATGGCTCTCAGGGCGTCCACGGCCCGGTCTCGGGTGGTGGGCGTCGCCGTGTCGACGCGGTGGGCCGCCCGGTGCAGGACGGTTCGTGCGGCGCGGACCGCGGCTGCGGCTCGGGGGCGGGGCGTCGGGCGGGGCTTCCGGCCCGCGGGCGGGTTCTCCGCGGTCCCGGCTCCGGAACCGGCCGCCGGTACGGGCCTGTCAAGCACGGGTGACCTCCCCTGTCTCGCCCAGGACGATCCGGCTGAGGTTGGCCAGGGAGACCGAGCCCGGGCGGAAGTAGTCGCTGTGGCCGCCGTCGCCGGCGGTGAAGACCCGGGCGCCGAAGGAGGGGGAGACCGGGTCGGTGCCGAAGCCGACCGTCGTACCGAAGAGGTCGACGCTGACGTGCGGAACCTCGGCCACCCAGTCGTCGGCGCCCCGGGCCGCCCAGACCCGCGCACGGGTGCGCAGCCCGGCCGCCGAGTCGGCCCCCGTGCCTGGGCTGCCGACGAGGACCAGGTCCTCCACGTCGAGGCCGTCCGCGGCGCGGCCGCACACCACCGAGCCGTAGGAGTGGCACAGGAGGGTGACCCGGGTGTCGGGGCCCGCGAGGACACGCAGCCCGCGCAGGAACTCCCGTAGGGACGGGGCGGCTTCGTCGGCGCGGTCCCTGGTGACCACCGTGGCGCTGACCGTGCCCGGCGTGGTGTAGCCGAGCCATGCGAGCACCGCGGTGGACGTGCCCGCGGGAGCCTGCCGGGCGAGCCGTCGGTGCAGGGAGGCCGCGGCCTCGTGGAACCGCTCGTAGGTGTCCAGTGAGGTGTCGGAGCCGGGTACGAGGACCGCTACCCGGTCGGCGCGGGCGAGGTCTCCGAAGACCTCCGTCACGCGGCCGGCGCCACGGCCGTCGAAGGAGAGGAGTTTGCGGGAGGGCGCCGCCAGTTCGCGGTCGGCCGTCGCGCGGTGCGCGTCCCCGTGGGCCGCCGCCATCCGGGCGGCCAGTTCGGCGTTGGCCCGGTTCGCCGCGTACGCCTGCTCCAGCGTCGTCGCCGTCACCGGCGGAAGGGCGGCGGGGGCCGGCGCGGGGATGCCCGGGCGGGCGGCGGCCGTGAGCGGCACGGCCACGGCCGCGGTGACGAGGACGGCGAGGAGCGCGCGGATCACACGGCGCAGAGACACCCCGGCGCGGGACACCACCCCACGCGCCGCCCCACGCCGTAGGCGGACCCCGTCAGCGCAGCGGAACCACCGCCCACCCCGGTCCGTTCCCCCTTCGCGGCTTCGCCGTCCCCGACCGCCGCTCCCCGCGCCGCCCCCCATCGCCCGCCCTCCCCCGTCCGGTCCGCCCGGCCTTCGGGCGCCACTGGAAGGGAAGTTACGGATCAGCGGTCGTCGTTCGCGTCCCGCCGAAGAGCTGTCCTCGCACGTAGCTCTCAGGTACTACGGGTATGGCCTTACGGGCACGCCTCCACCCGCACCTACGGGTAACGGCACCGCCCGCACGCCCACAGCACCACGCGGGCCCATGAATGCGACCCACTCGTGCCCATAGTTGCGGCCCCGCCGCGTAGATGCGGCCCGGCCGCGCCCACACATGCGGCCCCGCCGCGCCCACACATGCGGCCCCGCCGCGCCCACAGGTGCGACCCCGTCAGCAGCCCTGGGACGGCCCGCCGGCGTCCTCACCTCACCACGCCAGCTGCGCGATCTCCTCCGCCACCACCGCGCACGCGTCCGCCGCCGGATCGATCAGCGGGAAGTGACCGACGTCCTCCAGCAGCGTCAACCCCACCACCTCACCCGCCTTCGCCGCCGCATCCGCGTACGCCTCGGCGACCGCCTGCGGGACGACGAGGTCGGTCCGGCCCTGGACGAGGGTCGTGGCGATGCCGGTGGGCAGCAGGAGCGCGGGGTCGGCGTACGGCCGCCGTTCCGCGAAGTGCTCGTCGCCGCCCAGGAGTTGGCGGGAGGCGCCCGCGCACACGTCCAGCTTCTCTGCGACCTCGAAGTCCGCGATCGGGGCGAGCGCGACGACGCCCCGCAGCGGGGCGGGACCGTCGGTGCGCCAGGGCGCGTCGGCGGGCAGCACGTGCCGGGCCGCGGCCCACAGGGCGAGGTGCCCGCCCGCCGAGTGGCCGGTGAGCACCGTGCGGCGCGCGTCGGCCTGCGGCAGGGCCTCGCGTGCGAGAGCGGGGAGGGCGTCCAGGGCGGCGGCGACGTCGTCGAAGGTGTCCGGCCAGCGGCCGGCGACCGGCGCCGGCCCGGGCGGCCCGCTCTCGGCCCCGCGGCGGTACTCCACGTTGGCCACGGCGAACCCCCGCCGCGCCAGGAAGTCCGCGAACGGGGTCACGTGCCGTCGGTCGTACGGCGCCCGCCAGGCACCCCCGTGCAGGACGACGACCAGCGGGACCGAGCCGCCCGGAGCGCCCGCTCCCGCCGCTTCCCGCGGTGCGTAGAAGTCGATCACCTGGTCGGGGTGGTCGCCGTAGGCGGCGGTGGCGTCGGGGTCGACCGCCGGGTGCGAGAAGGCCGACTCCTCTTCGGCGGCGGCCCGGGCTGCGACGACGTCGTCCGGCATGCTCCAACCTCTCAGCAACGAAACGTGTTTGGACGGGACGGGTGGCGGACCAGGTGGGGATTCGGCCGTTGGCGGGGACGGTATCAGGCCCGTGACGTGCGCGGACACGGGGATGTCACGCTCGGTGAGGGGAATCGGCTTCACAGCTTCGCCAGGCCGCACGTCGTGGTCCGTCAGTCGCCCGTACGTGCGTCGAGGTGTGCCCCGGGGAGCCCGTTATGTCCACCGGGCCCGGCACCTTACGTCCGGGTGAGCGCACCATACGTGTCCGGGTGGGCACACCGAACGTGCCAGGGTGAGCGCACCGCCCGTGACCGGGTGAGCACACCGAACGTGCCAGGGTGAGCGCACCGCCCGTGACCGCGCGGCCGCGCTCAGGCGGCCGGGGAGGAACCGGCCACGGAGGTGCCGGCCGACGAGAGGCCGGCCGAGGAGACGCCGGCCGGGCCACCACGAAGCGGGCCGCTCAGGCGGCCCGCTTCGCTGCCGCGGCGGGGGTCCGGCGTCCGTACTCAGCGCCCGTGCGCCGGGGCGGCCCCGCCCGTCACCTCCCCGAGCACCCGCGCCGCCCGTTCCACGTCCGCGAAGCCCACGTACAGCGGGGTGAAGCCGAAGCGGAGGACGTCCGGGTGGCGGAAGTCGCCGACGACGCCCCGCGCGATCAGGGACTTCATGACGTCTCCCGCGTCGTCACACCGGAGGGCCACCTGGCTTCCCCGTTCGGCATGGGTGAGCGGTGTCAGGGACTCGACGCGGCCCGCGGGGACGTACTCCCCGACGCACTCCAGGAAGAGGTCCGTCAGGGCCAGGGACTTCGCGCGGACGGCCTCGATCGCCACGCCTTCCCAGACGTCGAGTGCGGCTTCCAGGGCGAGCATCGACAGGATGTCGGGCGTGCCGACGCGGCCGCGCAGGGCGCCCGGGGCGGGCTCGTACTCGCTCCGCATGCCGAAGGGCTCGGCGTGCGAGTTCCAGCCGGGGAGCGGGGAGTCGAAGCGGTCCTGGAGGTCGCGCCGGACGTACAGGTACGCCGGTGAACCGGGGCCGCCGTTCAGGTACTTGTAGGTGCAGCCGACCGCGAGGTCCACGCCGTGCTCGTCGAGACCCACGGGCAGGGCGCCCGCGCTGTGGCACAGGTCCCAGACGGCGATCGCGCCGGTCGCGTGCACGGCGGCGGTCAGCCCCGGCAGGTCGTGCAGCCGGCCGGTGCGGTAGTCGACGTGGTTCAGCAGCACCGCGGCCGTACGGTCCGACAGGGCGGCCGGCACCTCCGCCGGGGTCACGGCGCGCAGCGTGCGTCCGGTCAGCCTGGCCGCCGACTCGGCTATGTACCCGTCGGTCGGGAAGGTGGTCGCGTCGACGAGGATCTCGTCCCGTCCGTCCCCCGCCAGCCGCACCGCTCCCACGAGTGCCTTGAAGACGTTGACGCTGGTGGAGTCGCCCACGACGACCTGCCCGGCGCCGGCGCCCACCAGCGGGGCGATCCGGTCGCCGATCCGCTCCGGCGCCGTCCACCAGCCGCTCTCCTCCCAGGAGCGGATGCGCAGCTCGCCCCACTGGCGGCCGACCACGTCCGCCACCCGTGCGGGAACGGCGGACGGCAGCGCGCCGAGCGAGTTGCCGTCGAGGTAGACGACCTCGTCCAGCACGAACTCCGCGCGCTTCGAAGACAGCTGGTCGCCGGCGTCCAGCTCACGTGCCTTGAATGCGAGGTCAGACATGGGACCTCGCCGTCCACAGCTCCGGGAAGACGTTCTTGCGCGCACGCTTCTCCAGCCAGGCCACCCCGGCGGAGCCGCCGGTGCCCGTCTTCGCGCCCATCGCGCGGCGGGTGGCGACGAGGTGGTCGTTGCGCCAGCGCCACACCAGCTCGGCGACGTCCGTCAACGCCTCGCCCAGACGGGCCAGTTCGTCGCTCTCGTCACCCGAGTAGAGCGCGGTCCACGCCGCCTCCACCTCCAGCGACGGCTCGTACCGCCGTGAGACGTCCCGCTTCAGGACGCTCTCCGGGATCGTGTGCCCGCGGCGGGCCAGCAGCCGCAGCACCTCGTCGTACAGGCTCGGCTCGTGCAGCGCCTTCTCCAGCTCGGCGTGGACGCGGGGCGCGCCGCGGTGCGGGACCAGCATGGACGCGGACTTCTCACCGAGCAGGAACTCCATCCGCCGGTACATCGCCGACTGGAAGCCGGAGCCCTCGCCGAGGGCGCTGCGGTAGGCGTTGAACTGGGCCGGCGTGAGCTGGCCGAGCGGCTTCCAGGAGGCGTTCAGCGCCTCCAGCTCCCGCACCGACCGCTTCAGCGCGGCGATCGCCACCGGCACCCGGTCCTCGCGCAGGGCCTGCGCCGCGGTCTCCCACTCGTGGACGATGACCGTGAACCACAGCTCCATCACCTGGGTCGTGACCAGGAAGACCATCTCTCCGGGATCGTCGGAGAGTGTTTGCTGGAGGTGGGTGAGCACGTCCGCCTTGACGTAGTCCTCGTACGGCGTCGTGCCCTGGAAGTCGAGATGCGGGGCCTCGGGCTCCTGAGCCTCTCGAGCCTCATGGGACATCGCTGTCTCCTGTTGTGTACTCCGGGTAGCGGTCCGCCCCTGCCGTTACCGACACGGGGGCCCCGGTCCCCACCGGCATCCTCCGTATCGTCACCCGAAAGTGCAAGGCCCGCCTGATCACATCAGGCGGGCCCGGACTTCGGGACGTCCCGGGAGGACGGACGGCCCGGCTCCGGCGCTAGCCCAGCGTCTGGGCCGCGGTCGGAGAGGAGTCCTTCAGGAACTGCGTGCAGCGCTCGTGCTCCTCCTGCTCGCCGATCGCCTGCGCGGCGCGGGCCAGGGCGTGCAGGGCGCGCAGGAAGCCGCGGTTCGGCTCGTGCTCCCAGGGGACCGGGCCGTGGCCCTTCCAGCCGTTGCGGCGCAGGGCGTCCAGGCCTCGGTGGTAGCCCGTACGGGCGTACGCGTACGACTCCACGACGCTGCCCCGCTCGAACGCGTCGTCGGCGAGCTGGGCCCAGGCGAGCGAGGAGGTCGGGTACTTCGCGGCGACGTCGGCGGGGGCCGCGCCGTTCGCGAGCAGCTCGCGGGGCTCCGGGTCGTCGGGGAGGTGGGTCGGGGGCGGACCCCCGAGGAGGTTTTCGTGAATGGACATGGGTCCAGTCTGGGGGATGCGCGGCGGTACGGGGTGCGGGCCGGGTCGGTTACCGGTCGGGCCCGCACGACACCGGCATCGACCGCCCGCACCCGCTGCGACCGTTCGACCGCCCGCACCCGCTGCGATCCGTTCGACTGCCCGGCACGCGCTCTCGCCGGGGCAGCCTCGCGGCCCCGCACCGCAAGCTCCGCACCCGTCGCCGGGGCAGCCCCACAGCCCCGCACCACAAGCTCCCCGCCGGTCGCGGAGGCAGCCCCACAGCCCCCCACCACAAGCTCCCCGCCCGTCGCGGAGGCAGCCCCACAGCCCCGCACCACAAGCTCCCCGCCCGTCGCGGAGGCAACCCCACAGCCCCGCACCACAAGCTCCCCGCCCGTCGCGGAGGCACCCCCCCAGCCCCGCACCACAAGCTCCCCGCCGGTCGCGGAGGCAGCCCCACAGCCCCGCACCACAAGATCCCCGCTCTCCCGATGTCACCCGTGGAATTTGCCCGGATCCCGTCGCGGCCCCGGCGCGAGATTGCGGCGTGCTCGCACGCCCTCCAGCGGTGGAGCCGTCACGCTGCCGTGGGTCCTGCACTCCGGGCGCCGGCACTCCGGCCCCGGAGGCCGCACCGTCGCGAAGGCGATCGCCGCCCCCGCCACCATCAGCACCGCGCACACCACCATCGCCCGCCCGAACGCGTCGTCGAACGCGGTCGCCGAGCGGTACGCCTCCTCCCCCATCCCCGTCACCACCGGCAGCGCGGCCACGGCGACCAGTCCGGCCGCGCGGGCCGCCGCGTTGTTGATGCCGCTGGCCAGGCCGGCCCGGGCGACGTCCACCGAGGCCAGGACGGTCGCGGTCAGCGGGGCCACCAGGGTGACCAGGCCGACGCCGAGGACCAGGACGGCGGGCAGGACGTCGGCCGGGTAGGAGGCGTCCGGGCCGACCCGGAGCATCAGCAGCATCCCGGCCGCGGACAGGAGCGGTCCGGCCGTGAGGGGGATGCGCGGGCCGATGCGGTCGGCCAGTTCCCCGGACCTCGCCGACAGCAGCAGCATCAGTACGGTCGTCGGCAGCAGGGCCGTACCGGCGCCGAGCGCGGAGTAACCGGCGACGACCTGCAGTTGGACCGCCGAGAGGAAGAAGAAGCCTCCCAGGGCCGCGTACACGCACAGGGTGACCAGGTTGACGGCCGTGAACTGGCGGGACGCGAAGACGTCCAGCGGCATCATCGGATCGGGCCTGTGCCGCTCGACGTACAGGAAGGCCGCGCCGGCGGCGACGCCGCCCACGGCCGCGACCGCGACGACCACCGCCCCCCTCCCCGCCTCGATCAGCGCGTACGTCACCAGGCCGAGCGACAGCGCGGCCAGCACCGCGCCGAGGACGTCGAAGCCTCCGTGGGGGCGTCCTTCCGCGCTCTCGGCTCCGCGCGCGCGGGAGGACCCCGCGTCCGACTCCGGGACGTGCCGCAGGGCGACGGGCACGCACAGCGCGGCCAGCGGCACGTTCAGCAGGAACACCCACCGCCAGCCCGGCCCGTCCACCAGCCAGCCGCCCACGAACGGGCCCACGGCAGCTCCGACGCCCCCGAAACCCGACCACAGGCCCACGGCCCGCCCCCGGTCGTCGGGGTGGAAGGAGGCCTGGATGAGGGCGAGGGAGCCGGGGGTGAGGAGCGCCCCGCCGACGCCCTGGAACGCCCGCGCTGCCACCAGCACCTCGGCGTTCGGCGCGAGCCCGCACAGCAGGGAGGCCGCGGCGAACCACACCACCCCCACCACGAAGATCTTCCGCCGGCCGTAGCGGTCGCCGAGGGAGCCGCCCAGCAGGATCAGCCCGGCCAGCGTGACCATGTACGCGTTGACCGTCCACTGCAGGGCGGCGAGGCCCGCGTTGAGGTCACGGCCGATGCGCGGGAGGGCGACGTTGACGACCGTCGAGTCCAGCATGGCCATGCTGGAGCCGAGGACCGTGGTGAGCAGGATCCATCTGCCCTGCGGGGAGGCCAGCCGGACGTCGGGCATGCTCCCAGGTATACAGCGAGCCCGGTGCCGAAGCACCGGGCTCGCCGCGAACCGCGGGCGACGCGCCGCCCGCGGGAAGGCGCTACTTGATCTTCGTGCCGGCCGAGCGCAGGTTCTGCGTGGCCTCGACGACACGCGCGGCCATGCTCGCCTCGGCCAGCTTGCCCCAGGTCCGCGGGTCGTAGGTCTTCTTGGAGCCGACCTCGCCGTCGACCTTGAGGACGCCGTCGTAGTTCTTGAACATGTGGTCGGCGACGGGACGCGTGAAGGCGTACTGCGTGTCCGTGTCGATGTTCATCTTGACGACGCCGTTCTCCAGCGCGGTCGCGATCTCCTCCTCCGTGGAGCCGGAGCCGCCGTGGAAGACGAAGTCGAACGGCTGCGAGCCGGCCGGCTTGCCGTACTTGGCGGCGACGCCCTCGTTGAGCTCCTTCAGCAGCTCGGGACGGAGGACGACGTTGCCCGGCTTGTACACGCCGTGGACGTTGCCGAAGGACGCGGCCAGCAGGTAGCGGCCCTTCTCGCCCAGGCCGAGGGCCTCGGCGGTGCGGACGGCGTCGTCGACGGTCGTGTACAGGGAGTCGTTGATCTCGTGGGAGACGCCGTCCTCCTCGCCGCCGGTCGGGGTGATCTCGACCTCGAGGATGATCTTCGCGGCGGCGGCGCGGGCGAGCAGCTCCTGCGCGATCTCCAGGTTGTCGGCGAGGGTCTCCGCCGAGCCGTCCCACATGTGGGACTGGAACAGCGGGTTGCGGCCGGCCTTGACGCGCTCCTCGGAGATCGCGAGCAGCGGACGGACGTACCCGTCGAGCTTGTCCTTCGGGCAGTGGTCGGTGTGCAGGGCGACGGTGACCGGGTACTTCTCGGCGACGATGTGCGCGAACTCCGCGAGGGCGACCGCGCCCGTCACCATGTCCTTGCTGTACTGGCCGCCCAGGAACTCGGCGCCACCCGTGGAGATCTGGATGATGCCGTCGCTCTCCGCCTCCGCGAAGCCGCGCAGAGCCGCGTGCAGGGTCTGGGTCGAGGTGACGTTGATGGCCGGGTAGGCGAACTTGCCTGCCTTCGCCCGGTCGAGCATCTCGTTGTAGACCTCGGGGGTTGCGATGGGCATTCGTCCGCTCCTTGAGTGTGCGGGTTGGCGTACTGCGTGATTACGGCCCTGACCTAGACCTTGGGTGCGACGTCATCGTCGTCCCCATCTTTCCAGAGATGCGCGGATGGTCCATGCCTGATCCGCGCCGGGGTCAAGTCCAGGTCAAACGGGCCGGTCAGTCCAGACCCAGTTCATCCTTCGAGAAGGCGAACAGGTACGGCACACCCGCACCCTCCTGGATCTTCTCGGCGGCGCCGGTCGCCCGGTCCACGATGGTCGCGACGGCGACGACCTCGGCGCCCGCCTCGCGCACCGCCTCCACGGCGGTCAGCGGCGAACCGCCGGTGGTGGAGGTGTCCTCGACGACCAGGACGCGGCGGCCCGCGATGTCCGGCCCCTCGACCCGCCGCTGCAGCCCGTGGGCCTTCGCCGCCTTGCGCACGACGAAAACGTCCAGCTTCCGGCCGCGCGCCGCTGCGGCGTGCAGCATGCTCGCGGCGACCGGGTCGGCGCCCATGGTCAGCCCGCCCACGGCGTCGAAGTCCAGCTCCGCGGTCAGATCCAGCAGCACCTGGCCGACCAGCGGGGCGGCCTCGCCGTCGAGGGTGATGCGGCGCAGGTCGACGTAGTAGTCGGCCTCCAGACCCGACGACAGGGTCACCTTGCCGTGCACCACGGCCTTGTCCTTGATCTGCTGCAGCAGCGCGCCGCGTGTGCCCTGCGGCGATACTTCGTTGACGTCCGTCATGCCGACCAGCTTAGAGGCGGCTCCAGCGCCAGGTGGTGGTGGCCTCCAGCGGCTCCAGGGGCGTGACCAGGCGCGGGAGGGTGTTGAGGCCGTCGGGCGGGCCGGTCTGCGGCTCCACGCACACGGCCGCCTCCTGCTCGTCGTAGACGACGACCCACTCCTCGGGGCTCGTCACCTTCAGCTCCAGCCGCCCCGGCCAGGTGAGGGTCACGTCGACCCCGCCGGGCATGCCGAAGCAGTCGTCCCAGGGCCCCGGCTTCGGCTCGACGCGGTTGCCGGTCGGCAGGTGGTCGTCGCCGCGCTCCTCCTGCCAGGCCGGGTCGAAGGCGAGCCGCACGTCCGCGCCGCCGAGCGTGCGGTTGAACCACGGGTGCCAGCCGATCTGCGCCGGGTACGACGAGCCGTACGTCTCCACCGCCATGCTGAGCGTCAGGGCGTCCTCGCTCAGCGCGACGATCTGCGTGACCCGTCCGGGGTAGGGCCAGGGCTCCACCAGGTCGTACGTCAGGACCGCCTCGTCCGCCGAGCTGCGGGCCACCCGCCAGGCGCCGTCGCGGACGGTGCCGTGGATGGCGTGCGGCGGGGCGTTGAGGGGCATCTGGTGGACGGTCGCCCCGTCCCGGAAGCGGCCGTCCCGGATCCGCCCGCACCAGGGGACCATGGGGAAGCAGCCGAACCGTTCACCCTGCCGCAGCAGCTCCACACCGCCGACGCGCAGCCCTCCGACCCGTCCGCCGTTGCCGGGCTGCACGGTCACCTCCGCGTCGCCCGCGGTCAGCGTGATGTCTTCGTCGCTCACGGGACGACCCTACCGAGGCGATCAAGAGGACGTCGGGTTCACCGGCGGCGCCGCAGCGCCCGGCCCACCACGATCACCGACGCGACCACCAGCGCGGCCGCCGGGCCCGCCCAGCGCAGGGTGCTGCTCGGGGCGACGGTCTGCGGGGCCGGGACCGGCGCGTAGCGGCCGCGGGGCGGGGCGTGGTCGACCTCCTCCGCGCTGCGCCCGATCATGGTGCGGCGGGCGTGCGCGGCCTCGGCGGGGGGTTCCGCGGAGGGGAAGTCGTCGACGTCCTCCACGTCGACGTCCTCCATGTCGACGTCCTCCATGTCGACGTCCTCCGACACGTCCACGTCGCCCGGCACGTCGAGGTCCTCGTCCGCCTCCATGGCGTCGTCCCTGTGCTCGACGTCGCCGAGGTCGTCGGGCCCCGGCGGGGGGACCTCGGCCTCGTGGACGGTGGGGGGCTCCTCGACGGGGACCGCGGGCTCCGCCGCCCCCGCCCGCGCGGCCTCTTCCCCGGCCGCCTCCGCCGTCGCCCCTGCGCCCGCCGCTGTACCTGCGCCTGCCCCTGCGCCCAGGTTCTCCGCGAAACGGTTCAGCAGCCGTACGACCGCCCCGTCCACCGCGTCCGCCGGCAGTTCCGTGATCCGGCCGTCCGCCGGCGCCGAGCCCTCGAAGCCGAGCGTCGTGCCGCCGTCGGCCGCGGTGAGCCGCACGGTGAGCGCGAGCTTGACCGACCCCGTCCCCCGCGCCTCGGCCGCGTCGCCCTCCACGGCGTACGTGCCGTCCTCGCGGGGGGTGACACGCAGGGTGCCCCGGTAGGTGATGGTGTGGCCGCCGACGCGCACCTTCAGCCGCCCCGCGACGGGTTCGCTGCCGGCGTCCTGCTGGAGTCCGGGGACCGCCCGGGCCACCTGCGCGGGTTCGGCGAGGGCCGCCCGCAACCGCTCGACGGGAACCGGAACGAACACCTCATGCTCCATGAGAGCGGAGCCTACCCAGGGCCTGCGGAAAAGCACCCGCCGAAACCTGGATTGGTTCCGCCTCGGCGCCCTCGCGCGTACCCTTCCGCCCTCAGTAGCGCGGATGGACCAGCGTCGACGCCCGCACCCCCGCCACCGGCGGCCCCAGCGGCCGTTCCCCGTGGTCCAGGGTCAGGGCCGGCCGGGTCGCCGTGCCGGCGAGGACGAAGCCCCAGTCGCGACGGGTGCGGGAGGCGTCGTCGGTGGCGTCGAGGCCCGTGGTGGGGTCCGGGTCGCGGCCGTCGATCCGGTAGGAGGCCGTGTGCAGACCCGCCGCGCGCATCGTCGTCTCGACCGTCCAGAAGACGCGGGGGCGGGAGGCCACCGGACCGGCGTGGACGGCCAGCCGGCCGCCGGGGCGCAGGGCGCGGCGGGCCAGGCCGTAGAACTCCTGGGAGTACAGCTTCGTGCTGGCGGTGATGCCGGGGTCGGGCAGGTCGGCGATCACCACGTCGTAGCTGCCGGGTGGGGTCCCGCGCAGCAGGCCGAAGGCGTCGGCGACGGTGACGTGGACGCGGGGGTCGTCGTAGGCGTGGCCGTTGAGGCGGGACAGGGGCGGGTCGGTGCCGGCCAGGTGGATCAGGTCCCGGTCGAGGTCGACGACGTCGACGTGGTGGGCGCCCGGGTGGGTGAGGACCTCGCGGGCGGCCAGTCCGTCGCCCCCGCCGAGGATCAGGACCCGGGTGTGGGGGCCGTTCATCGCGGGGTGGACCAGGGCCTTGTGGTAGCGGCGCTCGTCCTGGCCGCCGCCGCGGAGCCGGCCGTCGAGGTAGAGCCCGAGGGGGCGGCCGTGGGTGCCGCCGGTGAGGACGACCTCCTGCACGGCGGTCCGCAGGGCCACGCGGACGTCGTCGCCGTACACCGCGTCGCGGGCGGCCCGCTCGAAGTCGTCGACGAGGACGGCCGCGGAGGCGAGGACGCCGAGCGCGGTGACGGTGGCGCACAGCAGGAGCCAGCGGGCCCGGCGGGTGAGGTCGCGGCGGAACAGGCCCAGGACCAGGGCGCCTCCCGCGATCACGTTGACCGCGCCGGTCAGCAGGGAGCTGGTCAGCTGCCCGAAGAACGGCAGCAGGAGGAACGGGAACGCCAGGCCGCCGACGAGCGCGCCGACGTAGTCGGCGGCGAACAGGTCGGCGACCGCGCCACCCGCGTCCTGGCGGCGGATGCGCTGGATCAGCTCCATCAGCAGCGGGACCTCGGCCCCGATGAGCAGGCCGATGGCGAGGGAGAAGGCGACCAGCAGGACCCGGGGGCCGCTCGCCCACAGCCCGCCCCAGTCGCCCGTCCAGGCGAACACCGCGTACAGCACCAGCGCGCTGCAGCCGCCCACCAGCGCGAGGGCCACCTCGACGGCGGCGAAGCCGGCCGCGGCGAGACGGCACAGCCGTTTGGCGACGAGGGAGCCGATGCCCATCGCGAAGACCATGACGGAGAGCACGACGGAGGCCTGGGTGACCGAGTCGCCCATCAAGTACGAGGCGAGGGCGACGAGTTCGAGTTCGTACACCAGTCCGCAGGCCGCGCAGACGAAGACGCACGCGAGGACCAGCAGCCGCCCGGTGTCCGGCGGGACGGGGAGCCGCGCGGGGCCGCGCCGGAGGGGTGGGGCACCGGGCGGGGCGGGGGCGTGCGGCTCGATCACGACTGCGACGTTACGTCACGAGTGTGGGACGCTTCGTCACCCACACGTGTGGAAATCGCCTGGGTCGGGGCGTCGCAGGTTTGGGCGGGGATCACCGGGTGCCGCGCCGCACGGGCCGGCTCACCGGGCCGGCACCCCCCGTGCGCCCACCCGCGTTCTCGTCGCCACCAACTGCCCGTCCTGCGGATACGCGTGCCAGGTACGCCAGTGCACGTGCCCCTCGTGGCGCTGGGCGAGGAGGGCGGTGAAGGCGTGCGGGCTGCCGGGGAAGACGCCGGCGAGGCCGTGGGGATGCTCCGAGACGAGGGCCAGCAGTTCCTGGGCGCGACCCGCGAACTGACCGGGTGTCAGCACCTCGACACGGGCCGCGAACTCGTACTCCCACTCGCCCACCCGCTTGGCCACGCCGAGCGGGAGCGGTGTGCTGCTGCCGGGGATGCAGGCGACCGTCTCGGAACACGTGCCCCGCTCCTCCTCCAGCAGGACCTGGTGCGACGCACCGAGCAGTCGCAACTGGAGCTTGGCACCGGACAGTTCGAGATCGAGTGTGGCCAGGGCGGGCAGCGGCTCACGCCCCAGGGCCCAGGCGAGGTCGGCCGCGCGCGTGTCGGTGTACGAGGTGTTCAGGGTCGTGAGCATGACTCGGCTCCGCTAAAACGCAAGAAGAGGAAAGGTCCGGCGCACCCCGGTCGTCACCCGGGGGGTCGGGCCCGCGGCCCGGTCTGGGGAAGAACGTCCGCGCGGGACGTGCGAGGGGCTGCGTTGGTGACTTAGAGGGAATCATGAACAGTGGCGCCGCCACAGCCTTTTTACCCAACTTCGTAGGGTTTCCATCCCTCAGAGGGCTCCACAGCTCAACTGTTCAACCGTGGCGTGCGCCGTGCGTCCCGGCTGCACCTCCGCGCGCCCCCGCCTCATGCCCCCGTCCATGGTGCGACCGCGGGGCGCCCCTGGTCAGGGGCGGGCCCCGCGGTCCGGACGCGGCTCCCCCGGGGAGCTCAGCTGCCCCGTGTCAGCTGCCTCCGCCGCATCCGCCGCCTCCTCCCCCGCAGGACGAGCCGCCGCCCCCGCAGGAGTGCCCGCCCGAGGACGAGCCGGTGTCCCCGCCGCCGGCCCACCAGCTGCTGCTGCCGCTGTCGCTGCGGCGGCTGCCGGAGCCACTCGACCGGCCGGCCCGGTACGTCCCCCCGTGCCGCGTGGTGCTGCCGCTCCTGCGTGCGGCGCCGATGACGACCGCCACCACGACGAAGAGCGCGATCACCGCCAGGATGATGCCGAATGCCATGGCGTCACCCTCCTTTCGAATCCCCCGAAGCGGCCCCCCGTGGGCGCCTCGCGCAACCGAGCGGTCGGTGCGTGACCGGGGGATGCCCGCCCGCCACGGCCGCCAAAGCGCACTTGAGGAAGTCCAGAGCTTCGGCGCAGGATGACCGGCATGACCTCCACCGCACGTCCCTTCCTCAACCGCCGGCTCACCGCTTTCGGGACGACGATCTTCGCCGAGATGTCCGCCCTGGCGGTGCGGACCGGGTCCATCAACCTCGGCCAGGGTTTCCCCGACACGGACGGGCCCGAGGAGGTCCGGGAGGCGGCCGTGCGGGCGCTGCGGGACGGGCGCGGCAACCAGTACCCGCCGGGTACGGGCGTCCCCGAGCTGCGTACGGCGGTCGCGGAGCATCAGCGCCGCCGCTACGGCCTGTCGTTCGACCCGGACACGGAGGTGCTGGTCACGGCGGGCGCCACGGAGGCCATCGCGGCCTCGCTGCTGGCGCTGCTGGAGCCGGGGGACGAGGTGGTCGCCCTGGAGCCGTACTACGACTCCTACGCGGCCTGCATCGCGATGGCGGGCGGCACGCGCGTGCCGGTGACCCTGCGGCCGGACCCCGGGGAGGCCCGCTTCCGGCTGGACCTGGACGAGCTGCGGGACGCGGTCACCGACCGCACCCGGCTGCTGCTGATCAACACCCCCCACAACCCGACCGGCACGGTCCTCACCCGTGCGGAGCTGACCGCGATCGCCGAGCTGGCGGTGGAGCGGGACCTGCTGGTCGTCACCGACGAGGTGTACGAGCACCTGGTGTTCGACGAGGCCGAGCACGTGCCGCTGGCGACCCTGCCGGGGATGCGGGAGCGGACGGTGACGATCGGGAGCGCCGGCAAGACGTTCTCGTTCACCGGCTGGAAGGTCGGCTGGGTGACGGCGGCGCCGGGGCTGGTGACGGCGGTGCGGGCGGCGAAGCAGTTCCTGACGTACGTCTCGTCCGGTCCGTTCCAGTACGCGGTCGCCGAGGCGCTCGCCCTGCCCGAGGCCTACTTCGAGGCCTTCCGCGCGGACATGCTGGCCAAGCGGGACCTGCTGGCGGCGGGGCTGGCGGAGGCGGGTTTCGCGGTCTACCGGCCGGCCGGCACCTACTTCGTCACCACCGACATCCGGCCCCTCGGCGAGAGCGACGGCTTCGCCTTCTGCCGCTCGCTGCCGGAGCGGGCGGGCGTGGTGGCCATCCCGAACGCCGTGTTCTACGACCACCGCGAGGCGGGCGCGCCGTTCGTACGGTTCGCGTTCTGCAAGCGGGAAAAGGTCCTCCGGGAGGCGGCGGAGCGGTTGCGGGGCCTCGCGTCCTGAACTCGCGCCAGCTTCGGACTCGTTCGAAGCATGCTTCCTCGTCGGCGAGAGCGGCGACGGTTCGTGGGAGTTTCGGCGAGTCTGCGCGCACTGCGGCGCCGTCGGCGGCGTGGGCGCCGCTGGTCGAGCGTCTGCGGCACTGGACGGTGTCGCCGCTGGTCAGCGGCGCCGCTTGCCGCCGCTCCTGTCGGCAGGGCGCACGCGCTTGCGGGCGCGGCCGAGACGGGCGGCGGGTGCGCGCAGCGCCCGGGCCGCAAGCTGCCTGAGCTCCTCCAGACCGGCCTGGTCAGGGTGCCTGGAGTCCAACGCGGCGGCGATCGCGTCCCTGGCCTGGGGGCCCTGGGCGCGCAGCGCCTCCACAGCGCTGCCTGAGCCGCCCGCCAGCTCCACGAGTTGGAGCAGGTTCTCGGCGAGCACCAGCAGCTGCTCGGCATCGGCCATGTCCTCGGGAGAAAGCAGCTCATGCTGCGCCAGCGCGTTCAGCGCCAGCGGCGCCAGCTGGGGGTCGCGACGCAGCGTGCGCAGCAGCCGCTCGCCCTCACCGTCCGGCAACGCCGTCAGCAGCACACCGAGCATCGCCTGCGCACGCGTACGGAAAGCCATGGTCCTTACAGCGTCGGTCAGTTCCCGCAGTGCGTCCGCCCGCTCGCCGCGAGCCGTGATCCAGCCGGCCAGCTCCGCCTGGGCGGCATCCGGGGGGTACTCCTCGGCCAGCACGCCCAGCAGGCCGGCCGCCGGGGCCTGGACCAGTTCACCGATCAGCGGTGCGTCGCGTCCGACCGCCAGCAGCCGCTGCCGTACGGCCCGGGTACCGAGCTCGGTGAGACGGATGAGTTCGACCGGCCCGGCGGTCAGCTCCTCACGCCGGGCATCGGCACGCTCCCGCGCCGCCGGATCCGGCGCCGCCCCCGCGGCACCCAGCAGCTCCGCGACCTCCGGCGGCATGTCCGCGAGCAACTCCGGTCCGGCATCGGACAGGTCGACGTCGATGAAGACCGGATCAGCCATCCCACGGTCACGCTCGATCGCGCCCAGGTCGTCCAGCAGGTCGAGCACCGTGCGCAGGTCCCGGTCGGCGTGCTCGAACCACATCCGGTGCTGGAGGTCCGACCCGCCGTCGAGTTGGAAGGAGGTCCGATAGGCCAGGGGTACTGTGTCGCGCAGCCGCGGCCAGGGCATCGGATACGGCAGGCTGTAAAGCGTGTTCAGCACATCATCCAGGACGTCCTCGTAGACATCGAAGAGCATCGACTCGACGTGCCAGCCGCTGCGCGCCCCGATCAGAGCCTGCCGCAACTCGAAGCACGCGTCGAAGGCGCGCAGCCACAACTGGAGCGGGCCGGCCAGCACCGGCCGAGCCTTGGCCACCGCGTACAAACGCCACTTGACCACCCGGACCAGCCGAGCCCTCTTCGCCCACTCCACCAGCAGTCCCAGCCGCGGCAGGTCAGCCGAAGAGCGCACCCCGCCGGTCCTGTCACCGGTGCCGAGCAGGTCCGCCAACGCGCGGGCATCTGCCATCCGCAGCCGCCCCGCCGCCGTCACGGGGCGGCCGTCCCCGCCCCGCCCACTCGGCGATACCGCGCAACTGCGTTACCGTCGTCGACGCCCCGGCCCGCCGACGCAGTTCGTCGTCCTCAGGAAGCGCCACGGGCAGCTGAGGCTCGGCCCGAGCCGAACCGGACAGCGCGCGGCCGGTCAGCCGCCGTTCCATCATCGCGTCGAGAGTCTGCTGATCGTAGGCGACCTCTCCGAGCCGCGCCCGCTCCGCGAAGCGCTGCAACGATGCCCCGTCAAGGACGTCTACGCCCTGCTCGGCGGCCGTCATCGCCCAGAACTTCGCCAAACCCCAGCGAGTGCGGTCGGTCATCGCCGCCGGATGCTGTTCCGCGACCCTGTCGACCACGGCAAGGGACTCCTGGAGGGAGGGGCCGCGCGGGTCCGCCAACTGCGCGGCGTGCAGATAGCGCAACAGCGTGCGCACCGTGCCTGGGGCGTCGCCATGTTCCTCCCCAGGAAGCTCGGTGATCTGCTGGGGCAACCAGGAGAGCAGCAGCTCCTCCACATGGCGCGACTCCCACAGGCCCAGTCGGCCGTCGGCAGTCGCCCGGTGCCGGTAGTCCAGCACCGTCTCGGCCGTGAACCCGTCCACCGACAGCCCCTGCTCCCCGGCCCACTGGACGAGGCGGTCGATGAGCATCCCGCACGCTGCCTCGAACTCTTCCTCGGCCTCGGGATCGAACCGCATCCGCATGAAATCCGCCCCACCTGCCCGCAGCACTCCTTGCCGTGCCACGCTACCGTCGCACCGCGGCGGCGACTCGGCCGAGGGCGAGTGGCCCGCTGCCTCAGGGCGGTACGTGGGCGGTCACCCTCGCCGACCACGGCGAGTCGCGCCCGACCCGGAACGACCACGTTCGACGACGAGGGCGGTGCCAAGGGCACCGCCACACCGGGAGTCTTTCGTCAACGGGCGTCCGCCTCGGGCTCCGGACGCGGAAGCTCGTCGAGGTCGAGGGTGAAGGTGCGGCCGTCGGCCAGCGGGATGGGGAGCTTGCCCGTGCCGTACTTGTGGGTGTGCGCCGCGATGTAACCGGTGCCGGTCGGCTGGGTGTGGAGGACGACTTCCTGGGCGTAGGGGTCCACCACCAGGTAGATCGGGATGCCGTAGCGGCCGTACTTCGCGGTGCAGTCGTCGTAGTCCTTGCGTGCGGAGGAGGTCGAGACGACCTCGGAGATCAGCAGGACGTCCTCGAAGCTGTAGCGCTTGCCCTCCCGGCGGGCGTCCTCGCGAAGGATCGCCAGATCGGGGGCGGAGTTCTCGTCGGCGGGGAAGTCGATGTAGACGTCGGAGACGGTCTTCGCATGGCGTCCGAGGGACACGATCGTGTCGTACTGCATCGACTTGATCGTGCTGGAGTGCTCGAAGCTCTGCGGAGTCATGATCACCTTTCCGTCGGCTCCGAACAGGACCGTGTATCCCTTGGGGAACTCGGTGTGCACGATCGCGTCGACGCTCATGGACGGCTCCTTCCCGTGTGTGGTCAGGATACGGCGGGACAGCGCCCTGTCACCGAGCCCGGCGGTACGGCTGTGAGCTCGGTCCGGACAGGTCGCCGGGGGCACGCGAATAGGTGTATGAACGCGGAGTCGGCTGGGTGACGGCGGCGCCGGGGCTGGTGACGGCGGTGCGGGCGGCGAAGCAGTTCCTGACGTACGTCTCGTCCGGTCCGTTCCAGTACGCGGTCGCCGAGGCGCTCGCCCTGCCCGAGGCCTACTTCGAGGCCTTCCGCGCGGACATGCTGGCCAAGCGGGACCTGCTGGCGGCGGGGCTGGCGGAGGCGGGTTTCGCGGTCTACCGGCCGGCCGGCACGTACTTCGTCACCACCGACATCCGGCCCCTCGGCGAGACCGACGGCTTCGCCTTCTGCCGCTCGCTGCCGGAGCGGGCGGGCGTGGTGGCCATCCCGAACGCCGTGTTCTACGACCACCGCGAGGCGGGCGCGCCGTTCGTGCGATGCGCGTTCTGCAAGCAGGTGAGTGTGCTGGAGGAGGCGGTGAAGCGGCTCAAGGCGTCGGCGGCGTAGCCGACGCGGCCCGCGGCCGGCACGGCGGCGGAGCGGCCGAGTTCCGACAGGGTGTGGGGGTTTCCACAGGCTGTGGACGGACGCTCCCGACTCGCACCGCGCGCCGGCGGTCGCCGGTCGCGGGTCACACGGCGAGAGCCCGGCCCGGGCACACGACCGTGGCGGTCGCGGCCCGGGCCGGGCTCCCTTTCGCGTACGGGGCGTCTCCGGCCGCGCTCCGGGGTGGAGCCCGTCGGCACGCCGGTGCAGCGAGGTGTTACGCGTCGTCGCCCTCGTCGGGCTCCTCCGCGTCGTTGACCTCCTTCTCCAGGCCCAGCTGCTCCACGAGCCACTTGTCGAACTCGATGGCGGCGCGGACCCAGCTCACCGTCGAGGAGACGAAGAGCTCGATGTTCACCCCGGCGCCGATCAGCATCTGCGCCTCGCCGATGAGGCGGACGGTGCCGTCGTCGTGGGTGTGGGTGTAGACCTTGGGCCACAGGGTGCGGCGGTTCCAGTCGTCGACGGACTCCAGCAGCTGCGCCTTGTCGTCGATCTGGTGGGGCCGGTCGTAGAAGGTCCGTACCGAGTAGACCGCCTGGTCGCCCTCGCCGCGGAACATGAAGTACGTACGGAATTCCTCCCACGGCGCCGCGAGGTCGCCCTCGTCGTCGACGACGTACTTCAGCTCCATCTGGTCGAGGAGCTGCTTCACGAGGTCCTGATCCGGAACGACGGGGCCCGCCGGTCCCTGGGGCTGCGGCTCGGGCTGGCCCCCGAAGTTCGGAATCGAGGACGGGTCGATGCTCACCGTGATTTTCCCTTCGTACGGATCCCGCCATCCTCCCCCATGCGGGGAGGGGGGTGGCAAGCCCCGCCGGGGCCTGTCAGCCGTCGGCTGACATGATCCAGCCGGTCGGTGGCGGTCGGGTGCACGGGACGGGGACACGATGGCACGGTTGCGGGGCGGTACGGCGAAGGAACCCGCACACCCGGCACGGACCCGGTGGGCCCTGGTGGCGGCGGTCGCCGCGGTGCCCGTGCTGCTGCTGATCTGGCTGGTCACGGCGGTGGTGCGGTTCTCGGCCCCGGACGACACGCTCGGCCGGGGGCCGCGCGGGGTGCCGTGCGCGCGGGCGCTGGAGTTCGGCGCGGCGAGGCCGCCGGCCCGGGCGCACGACACGCGGTGCACCGTGCAGTCCTTCCAGGACAGGCTTGTACAGGGCCGAGTTCCGCATGCCCCGGACGGCGGTACGGGACTGGCTCGAACGCACCTGTCCGCAGGCCGGGGAGCCGAAGACGGAGTTCTGTGCACCGGAGTCGGCCGACCCGTGCCTGGGCGTGGGCTTCCTGGCGGAGGCCGGGGACTACGCGGGAGAGGTCCCGGATGCGGCTCAGCCCGGCTTCGGCGCGGCGGCCGCGCGGGTGAGCGTGGAGTACGAGGGCCCGGACACCGCGCTGGTGCGCTTCGAGGCCTTCGACATGTGAGCGGCGGCCCGCCCCGGGGTCCGGGACGGGCCGCCGCGTCGTTCCTGCCGTGCCGCCGCGGCGGGCGGCTACAGCGTCTTGCCCGTCACCTCCGCCTCGGCCGTCGCCGGTCCCACGATCAGACCGTCGCCGAAGGCGTCCACCCGGACGGTGTCGCCGTCCTTGACCTCGCCGGCCAGGATCTCCTTGGCGAGACGGTCGCCGATGGCCGTCTGGACCAGGCGGCGCAGCGGGCGGGCGCCGTAGGCCGGATCCATGCCCTCGTCGGCGAGCCAGGCCAGGGCCTCCTCGGTGACGTCCAGAGTGAGGCGCCGCTCGGCCAGCCGCTTGGCGAGGCGGTCGATCTGGAGGCGGGCGATCCGGCCCAGCTCGTCCTTCGTCAGGGCCGAGAAGACGACCAGGTCGTCGAGCCGGTTGAGGAACTCCGGCTTGAAGGAGGTCCGGACCACCTCCAGGACCTGCTCCTTCTTCTCCGCCTCGGTGGTGACCGGGTCGACCAGGAACTGGCTGCCCAGGTTCGAGGTCAGCACCAGGATCGTGTTGCGGAAGTCGACCGTACGGCCCTGGCCGTCGGTCAGCCGTCCGTCGTCGAGCACCTGGAGCAGGATGTCGAAGACCTCGGGGTGCGCCTTCTCCACCTCGTCGAGGAGGACCACGCTGTACGGCCGCCGCCGCACCGCCTCCGTCAGCTGGCCGCCCTCCTCGTAGCCCACGTATCCGGGCGGGGCGCCGACGAGCCGGGCGACGCTGTGCTTCTCGCTGTACTCGGACATGTCGATGCGGACCATGGCCCGCTCGTCGTCGAAGAGGAAGTCGGCGAGCGCCTTGGCGAGTTCCGTCTTGCCGACGCCGGTCGGGCCGAGGAAGAGGAAGGAGCCGGTCGGCCGGTCCGGGTCGGCGATCCCGGCGCGGCTGCGCCGTACGGCGTCGCTGACGGCCCGTACGGCCTCGCTCTGCCCGATGAGCCGCTTGCCCAGCTCGTCCTCCATGCGCAGGAGCTTCTGCGTCTCGCCCTCCAGCAGGCGCCCGGCCGGGATCCCGGTCCAGGAGGCGACGACGTCGGCGATGTCGTCGGATCCGACCTCCTCCTTGACCATGGTGTCCTTCGCGGCCTCCTCCTCGGCCTCGGACGCGGCCTCCAGGTCGCGCTCCAGGGCCGGGATCTCGCCGTACAGCAGCTTGCTGGCGGTGTCGAAGTCGCCGTCGCGCTGGGCCCGTTCGGCCTGGCCCCGCAGTTCGTCGAGCTTCTCCTTCAGCTCGCCGACCCGGTTGAGGGACTGCTTCTCCTTCTCCCAGCGGGCGTTGAGGCCGCGCAGCTCCTCCTCCTTGTCGGCGAGGTCGCGGCGCAGCTTCTCCAGGCGCTCCCGGGAGGCGACGTCGGTCTCCTTGTCGAGCGCCAGCTCCTCCATCTTCAACCGGTCGACGGCGCGCTGGAGTTCGTCGATCTCGACGGGGGACGAGTCGATCTCCATGCGCAGCCGGGAGGCGGCCTCGTCGACGAGGTCGATGGCCTTGTCGGGCAGGAAGCGGGAGGTGATGTACCGGTCGGACAGGGTCGCGGCGGCGACCAGTGCGCTGTCCGCGATCTGCACCTTGTGGTGGGCCTCGTACCGTCCCTTGAGCCCGCGCAGGATGGCGATGGTGTCCTCGACGGTCGGCTCGGCGACCAGCACCTGCTGGAAGCGCCGTTCGAGCGCCGGGTCCTTCTCGATCCGCTCCCGGTACTCGTCGAGGGTGGTGGCGCCGACCATGCGCAGTTCGCCGCGCGCCAGCATGGGCTTGAGCATGTTGCCGGCGTCCATGGCGGAGTCCCCGCCGGCACCGGCGCCCACCACCGTGTGCAGCTCGTCGATGAAGGTGATGATCTGCCCGTCGGAGTCCTTGATCTCCGCCAGGACGGTCTTCAGCCGCTCCTCGAACTCACCGCGGTACTTCGCGCCGGCGACCATCGCGCCCAGGTCGAGCGCGACCAGCCGCTTGTCCTTCAGCGACTCGGGCACGTCGCCCTTGACGATCCGCTGGGCGAGGCCCTCGACGACGGCGGTCTTGCCGACGCCCGGCTCGCCGATGAGGACGGGATTGTTCTTGGTGCGCCGGGACAGTACCTGCACGACGCGGCGGATCTCGGTGTCCCGTCCGATGACGGGGTCGAGCTTGCCGTCCCGGGCGGCGGCGGTGAAGTCCGTACCGAACTTCTCCAGCGCCTTGTACTGCCCCTCGGGGTCGGCGGTGGTCACCCGGCGCCCGCCGCGCGCCTTCTGGAAGGCCTCGGCCAGCTTCTTCGGGGTCGCCCCCTGACGGGTGAGCACCTCACCGGCCTGACCGCCCTTGGCGGCGATGCCGATGAGCAGGTGCTCGGTCGACAGGTACTCGTCCCCCAGGTCCCTGGCCCGCGCCTGCGCGTCGGCGATCACGGCGAGCAGCTCGCGGTTGGGCTGCGGCGGCGCGACGGTGGACCCGGTCACGCTGGGCAGCGAGCCGAGCACCTTCTCCGCGCCGGCCCGTACGGCGGCCTGGTCGGCGTCGACGGCGGCGAGCAGATCGACGATGTTCTCGTTGTCCTGCCCCTGGAGCAGCGCGAGGAGCAGGTGGGCTGGGGTGAGGTCGGGGTGTCCCTCGGACACGGCCCGGTTGCCGGCCGCCTGGATCGCGTCCCGGCTCCGGTTGGTCAGCTCGGCGTCCACGTCTGCTCTCTCCTCCTTGCGTCAGCCGTCAGCACTGACTCCGACAACGTACACAAAGTTGAGTCTATTCCACTCAAGGTCGAGTCGGGGAGTCCCGCACCGACTAAGTTCCGACCATGGCCGCATACCCCCAGAACCCGGGCGCCCCCGACGCGACGTACCTCGCCTTCTGGCGTGAACGGCACTTGTGCACCCTGACCACACCACGCCCTGACGGCTCTCCGCACGTCGTTCCCGTCGGGGTGACATACGACCCCGAGGCCCGGCTCGCTCGCGTGATCTCCGACAGGTCGAGCACGAAGGTGGCCAACGTGCTCGCGGCGGGCCCCGAGGGCGCCCGGGTGGCGGTCTGCCAGGTGGACGGCCGCCGCTGGGCCACGCTGGAGGGCCGTGCCGTCGTGCGCGCGGACCCGGACCGCGTCAGGGAAGCGGAACGCCGCTACGAGGAGCGCTACGGCCGGCCCCCACGCCCGAACCCCACCCGCGTGGTGATCGAGATCGGACTGACCCGCGCGATGGGCCGCGGCTGACCGGACGGCCGAACGCGCCCCCGACCGCACGCCACACCTCTGTCACCTGCCACCGGCCCGCGCGGACCACCCACCTGCGGGCCCGCACCCGCCTGACCGGATCCGCCTCCGTCTGTTTCCGGCCACGCCGAGGCCCTGCCCGTCACCGCACCGTCCGTGCCCGAACCCCGAGATATCCGCCAAAACTGCAGCGGCGTCACCGTGTTCAGGTCACGGTGACGCCGCTGCGGGGGGAAGCACCTGAGGCGATCTGTTACGACGGGGGAATCGCGTCAGGCACTGCGGGGGGTGGCTGAAATGGTGCTGGGTGCGGTCGGGGTCGCCGACTCCGCCAGTTGGTGGTCGCGCTGGTCGAGGTTCACGAAGATCATCCCGTATCGGATGGCACACCGAACCGGCTGTGGCGCCCCCCGGGGCCGCCTGAGACACCGGTAGGCCCGTACGTCTCCGTCCTCGTCCCGCGTGACGACCACCGGCTCTCCGAAGACGGTCACCATCAACGAGTCACCACTGTGGGGGATGGCGGTGACCAGGTCGATGAAGTGCCAGCCGGAGCGGTAGGCGGTGGCCATTTCACGGCGGAAGGAACGGTCGTCCGGTGGTGTGGTCATGCCGATCAGTCCCACCTGGTGTCGAAGGGGACGGCCGGCGTGTCCTCGATGGCGGCCGCGGCGACCACGGCCTGAGCACCACTCGTCCTGTGTGCGTCGCTCTTCGCTTCGGAGAGGCCGACCAGCGTTCCGACGGCCACAACGGCGGAGAAGGCGGCGACAAGCACCGAGCGAAGCATTCTCTTACGCATAGTCGGCTTCGTCCTCACTTGAAGGTCCCCTCTTCCCCCGTCGAGTAAGACGATGGCTCATTCAGGCACGTCATGGCCACACGATCGGTGCATCATGTTCCTGCATGTTCAGGACCCTGGGGGGTGGAGATTTGGCAACAAATGGGACTAAGGCGACACATCCCCATGCGGTGACCGAGCTGTGTGAGGAGGGAAGCCGCCTCTATGCGAACGCCCTTCGCACAGGTCGCATCCAACGGGCCGATGTCGAGCCTGCTCCCTGCCTGATGGAGTTCGCCCTCCTCCACCCCGACCCGGACGACGCGAACTGGCTGCGCCCGGTTCCCCCGTCCGTCGCCCTGGCCCAGCGGCTGCACCCCATCGAACGCGAGATCACCGACAACCGCCGGCTGTCCATCGCGCTCACCGAGGTCTTCGAGCCCTTCATGGCCCTCAGCGCCCAGGAGACCGCCCCCACCCACTCGATCACGGTGCTGGAGGGCCTCGACCGCATCAACGCGGCGCTCGACCTCGCGACCTCCCAGTGCCGTACCGAGGTCCTCGCGGTCCAGCCGGGCGGCCGCCGCAGCCCCGAGAACCGGCTCCTGGAAGCGCTGGAGCGCGACAGGCCGCTGATCGAACGCGGCGTGCGCATCCGCACCCTCTACCAGCACACCGCCCGCTACAGCCCCGACCGGCTGGCCTACGTGGACCAGTTCACCGACGGCAAGGTCGAGTACCGCACCATCGACGAACTCGTCGAGCGCCTCATCATCTGCGACGAGGCCGTCGCCTTCATCCCCGTCCGCGACGACCGGCAGGTCGCCCTGGAGCTGCGCCACCCCGGCCTCGTCCGCTACCTGATCAAGGTCTTCGAGTTCATGTGGAACCGCGCGGTGCCCCTGACAGCGGGCACCCCCTACGAGGCCGACCCGGACGGCATCACCGACATCCAGCACTCCATCGCCAAGCTCCTCGTCGAGGGCCACGTCGACGAGGCCATCGCCCGCCGCCTCGGCATGAACGTCCGCACCTGCCGGGCCCACATCGCCAAGCTCGCCACCGCCCTCGGCAGCGGCAGCCGGGCCCAACTCGGTTATCTCATCGCCCAGTCCGGAATCCTGGAACGGGAGCACTGACCACCGAGGAGAGGGCCACGCGTGACTGCGGCAGCGCACGACCACCCACCCGAGGAGCCCTGCGAGGAGGCTCTGGAGCTCTATGCGCGCGCCCTGCGGTCGGGCCATGTCCCGGCCGCGGAGGCGGAGGCGTACCCCTGCCTGGTCGACAGCGGACTCCTGCGGCCGCACCCCCGCGACCCGCACCGGCTGGGCCCCCTGGCCCCCGCCGTCGCCCTGCCCCGTCTGCTGCGCACCGTCGCCGAGGACATCGCCCGCCGGCGCCGGCAGGAGGCCCGGCTGGCCGAGGCCTTCGAACCGCTTCTCGCGCTCGCCGTGCCGAGCGCCCACCCCGCGGACGCCGCCGAACTCCGCCTGCTGAGCGGCCTCGACCGGATCAACCAGGTCATCACACGCACCATCGCGGAAGCCTCCGAGGAGATGCTCGCCGTCCAGCCCAGGGGCCGGAACCCCGGCGAGTTCTCGCGGCCGCACGCCGAGGCCGTGGCCCGCGACCAGTCCTTCCTGGACCGGGGCGGCCGGATCAGAACGCTCTACAACCACACCACCCGCCACGCTCCCGCGGTCCTGGCGCGGTACGAGCGGCTCGAGGGCGACGTGGAGGCCCGCACCCTGGACGAGATCACCGAGCGCCTCCTCGTCCTCGACCGCGCGGTGGCCTTCATCCCCGCCAACCGGGACCGCACGGTCGCCCTGGAGATCCGCCACCCCGCTCTGCTGGACTACCTCACCACCGCCTTCGACCGCCTCTGGCGCCTGGCCACGCCGATGTACCCGGAGACCGTCCCCCAGCCCAGCCTCAACGGCATCACCCCCCGCCAGCGCGCGATCGCCGCCCTGCTCGTGGAGGGACACACCGACACCGTCATCGCCGACCGGCTCGGCATGAACGTCCGCACCGCCCGCGTCCACATCGCCAAACTGGCCGCCACCCTCGGCAGCGCGAGCCGCGCCCAACTCGGCTACCTCATCGGACGGTCGGGGATCCTCGATCCGGAAGGATGACCGGAGCGGCCACCCCCGGCAGGGGCCCGTCCAGGCCCACCTGGGCGATCCGCACCCCCAGCTGCGTACGGCTCGCCGCGCCCAGCGTCTCCGACAGCCGGGCGATGTGCGCCCGGCAGGTACGGACGCTGATCCCCAGACGTTCCGCGATCACCGCGTCCTGGTGGCCCTCCGCCAGCAGTGCCGCGATGGACTGCTCCCGGTGCGAGATGCCCTCGATACGGGTGTCGGGGAGCGGCGCGGTCAGCGGGATCGCGAGCCGCCACAGGCGTTCGAAGACGGTGGCCAGGTAGGCGATCAGGGCCGGGTGCCGCAGTTCCAGCGCCATCGTGCGGTCGGCGTTCGCGGGGATGAAGGCGACCGTGCGGTCGAAGAGGATCAGCCGGTCGATGACCTCGTCCAGGGTCCGCGCCTCGACCGCGGTGCCCATCAGCTCCAGGTAGTTGAGCAGGCCCTGCCCGTGCCGGGCCACGTGGTTGTACAGGTCCCGCATGCGCACGCCCCGCCCGCGCAGCGCCAGCGCCCGGTGCAGCCCCTCGGACAGTTCGTGCTCGCGCCGGATGCCGCCGGGCTGGACCGTCAGCACCTCCGTGGTGCACGCCTCGGTCGCCTGGTCCAGGGCCGCCTGGATGCGGGAGGCGCCGTCCAGGACGCGGATCGCCGCCCCCTCCCCGGCCGTCGGCACCCGCGCGGGGCCCAGGCCGGAGTACCACTCGAAGGCGGCCACCGCCGAGCCCATGCGCCGCTGGCTCGCGCTGACCTCGTCGTACAGCCCGCGCAGCAGCCGGGTCATGACCTCCTGCGGGGAGGTCGGCACCAGCCAGTCCATGTCGTCGGGGTCCGGATGGAGCAGGGCGAGCTCCAGCAGGCAGGGCACCGGCTCGGCGTCCTTGCGCCGCACACGGCCCCGCCGTACGGCCCGGGAATACACGCGATCCCCGGCCTCGCACAGTCGGTCAGCACCGTGAGGATGCTCCTCCGCCCCGTGCCCGGCCATCGCCCATCCCACCCCCGCTGTCCGCCTCTTCCGCAGCGCAACTATGCGCGGCCCCGGACCGGGTCCGCAACACGGCTCCGTCCGCCGGCGCCTCGGAAAACCACCTGTTCGTACGGGTATCTCCCGGCCTCCGCCGCCCGCACTGCAACAAGCTGGGGGGTCACCGGCCCGGCCGGACCGGTCCCGGCCCTCCCCGGGGGCCGGGCGTGCGTCGGGACGCCCCCTGAGCCCCGTTACAGGTCGAGGGTCCAGGTCTGGCCGACGAGGTCGTGGCCGAAACTGTGGTGGGGCTCCTCGTCGGTGAGCGTGAAACCGGCGCCCTGGTAGATCCTGCGGGCGGACGCCAGCACGTCGTTGGTCCACAGCGTGACCCGCCGGTAGCCGGCCGCGCGGGCGAAGGCCAGGCACTCCTCGACGAGGCGGGTGCCGAGGCCGAGCCCCCGGGCCGCCGGGGTGACGAGCAGGATGCGCAGCCGGGCCACGCCCGGTTCGTCGCCGGCGACGAGGAAGACGCAGCCCACGCGCTCACCGTCGGCCTCGGCGATCCAGGCCGCCTCCCGGGCCGGGTCGTGCCCGGTGGCGTAGTCGGCGACGATCCTGGCCACCAGGGCCTCGAAGTCGGTGTTCCAGCCGAACTGCCGGTGGTAGGCCTCGCCGTGCGCCATCACGACCCACCCCAGGTCGCCGGGCCGGCCGGCGCGCCGCACGACGACCCTCGGCTGCTGGTCCTGCTGCGGCATGGCTGCCCTCCCGGTCCCTTCGGCCACCACGTCCGGTCGCCACTGGAGCGACCGTTTCCGTGACCTTAGGACAGCTCCGTGTCCCGGGAAGCGACACACCCGTCCGCCCGGCAGGTCGAGCCGCCGGCGGCCGCCCGCCGGTACGCGCTCACCCACGGCCCGGCGACCCTCGCCGCGCCCGCCCGCCTCCGCCGTCGGCTCCGGCGTGCGGGACCGGCCCGACGTCCTCGCGTCCTGTCAGCCGTTGCCCGCGAGGGACGGCGAGGACGGGCGCCGTCCGCCGCACGCCGCCCTGGCGGCGCTCCGGGGCGCCCTGCTCGACCTCCTGGCCGCCGACGACGGGCCCCGCGGTCAACCGCCGTCGTCCGCCACCGGCTCGCCCTGCTGGGCGGCGCAGAGACGTGACCGGTGAGCCGACGCACGAGAGGGGGGCACGCGCGGCGCGTGCCCCCCTCTCGTCGTCACCGGATCAGTTGAGCTTGATGGCCCGGCAGGCGGCCTCGTACTTCGCGGTGCAGATGTCGGACACCTCGTAGATGCCGTCCGCGACGACGGTGCTCTTGATGTTGCTCTTCTGCAGCGCCACCACGGTGACCAACTGCGCCGGGATGTCCTTGTGAGTAGGGCTGTCCACCCTGTCCCGGGTGAGGGCGTCGAACTGGATGTCGCGGCCCTGGACCTTGGCGACGGCCATCTCCGCGGCGGCCTCCGCCATCTGCGGGTAGGGCTTGTACACGCTCATGAACTGCTCGCCGCTGACGATCCGCTGCACCCCGGCCAGCTCAGCGTCCTGGCCCGTGATCGGGGGCAGGTCGTCGCCGCTGACACCCGCCGCCTTCAGGGCCTTGATGATGCCGCCGGCCATGGCGTCGTTGGCGGAGTAGACGGCCGCGATGTTGCTCTTGCCGATCTTGTCGATCGCCTCGGCCATGTGGCTCTCGGCGACCTCCGGGCTCCACGCCTTGGTGTCGTAGGACGCTGCGATCGTCACCCGGCCGCTGAGCTCGGACAGCGCGCCGTCCTTGAACTGCTTGGCGTTCGGGTCGGTGGGCGAGCCGTTGATCATGACGATCTTGTCGGAGGTGTCGGCCGCTCCCAGGGCCTCCACCAGGGTGCGGCCCTGCACCTCGCCGACCAGCTCGTTGTCGAAGGAGACGTACGCGTCGATCGGGCCCTGGGCCAGCCGGTCGTACGCGATGACGGGGATGCCCGCGTCCTTGGCCTTCTGGACCGTGTCCGCGATGGCCTCGGCGTCGACGGCGTCCAGCAGGATGATGTCGACCTTCTCGTCGATCATCCGCTCCATCTGGCTCACCTGGGTGTCCGGGTCCGCGGCCGCGTTGGCGTACTCGGTCTTGCCCTTGTTCTGGGTGAGGGAGGCGATCTTCGCCTTGATGATCGGGTAGTCGAACTGCTCGTACCGGGTGTTCGTCTTCTCCGGCATCAGCACGCCCACGGTGATGTCGTTGCCCTTGGTCGGTGTCGCCTCGCCGGCCTCCTCCGTCGCGCTCAGCATCCCGCAGCCGGCGAGCGAGAGGGACAGCGTGGATGCGGCCACGGCCATGGCGATACGACGGCGCATTCGAGGGCTCACTTCAGGTGCGTTTCGGACATGGGTGCGACATGGTGACCCAGGTGTCTGAAAAGCCAACGCGTCGGTGACCACCGACGTCAAGCCGACCTACTTAACGAAGTAACAACATCACACTCCGCTTAGCACGTGAAGACGCATGGAGACGAGGCGGAGGCCTCTCCCGCCCCTCTTTACGGGCCCTCCATCCAACGGGAGTTCACGGAACGGCAAAAAAGCGCACAACCAACCCCGTTGCTCGCGCGTCGCGGCCATGACGGACCGTCCGGCCGCCCCGTGTCCGAGCAGACGACCGCATGGACGTGGACCCGCACGAGACGCACGGACGGAACGATCCGCGGGAACCGGGCCTCAGTCGCGCCGGCCGTCGCGCTCGCCACGCCTGCACGCCGCGACCGGCCGCCTGCCGTAATGCGCCCGTGACCTGGGGAATCACCACTTCCGGCGCTGTTGCGAAGTGGTGACGAAGCGACGATTGATCAAGCACGGGGGGTGGGTGAAGATGAGTGCACCGCGGGCCGCCGGGGGGAAAGCAGGACCGGCCGGACGCGGGCACCTCTCTCGTCTCAGTGCGTCCCGGCACCGGTCGGCCGATCCGTATCCCGTACGTCGTGCGCGCCGGTCCGTTCCTCTTTCGTCTCACCCGGCTCACTGCCGCCACGGTCGCCCGTCACCGCAGTGCGCCCCTAGCGATTCCTGGGGGAATCCGCCATGTCCGCGTCCGCCGCGTCCGCCCGTCCCGTCGCCGCCCGCCGCTTCCGCACCCTGGCCGCGACCACCGTCGTCGCCGCCGTCGCCGGTACCGCCCTCGTCCCGGTGACCGCCTTCGCCGCCGACAAGGCGAGCGGCGCGCCGCTGACGATGACGCTGGGCGCGCCCACCCCGGAGGGCCTGCTCAAGCGCGGCGGGACGACACAGTCGACGACCCTGACGGTCACCAACTCCTCGACCGAGGCGCAGGAGTTCCTGGCCTGGCTGCCCGGTACGCCGGACGGTCCGAGCCCGCTCCTGGCCGACTCCGTCGTCTTCGACGTGACCCCGCTCGACGCGCCCCCGACCAAGTCCCTCGTCGGCCGGCAGGACGGCTCCTTCCAGGGCCTGTTCTTCCCGGCCACGGGCAGCCCCGCGGACAACTTCTCCATCCCGGCCAAGACCACGTACACCTGGAAGGTCACCGTCGGACTCGGCGCCGGCTACCCCACCAACGACGGCGACTTCACGCTGACCGCCGGAGCGCTGGTCGGCGACGTGAACGACGACCCGGCCCACAACACCGCCGTCTTCAAGACGGACCCGCAGATCAAGCCCGGCACGCTGGACCTGACCTGGGTGCGCGACAACAACGTCGTCGCCCGCCCGGGCCAGCGCGCCGGCCTGACGCTCGAGGCCGTCGCCAACGGACCCGGCGAGTTCCCCGCCGAGCTGCGCCGCACGGTCTCCGCGCAGGACTTCCGCCAGGGCGCCGGCAACCCCGACTTCATCCTGGAGGCCGAGGTCGGCGGCAGGATCGTGAAGCTGGAGGAGACCCAGCCGAGCATGTGGGAGCTGCCCGTCATCCCGAAGGGCTTCGGCGCCGCCTCCGGCAGGAACAGCATCAAGCTGTACCTCTCCCTGGGCAAGAACACCGACATCAAGAAGGACACCGAGGTGCCGCTGGAGGCGCTGTTCTCCATGGGTGACAGCTACGGCTTCAACGGCATCCCGACCACGGTGACGGCCGGCCCGGCCAAGACCGCCCCGAGCTCGCCGTCGGCCACCCCGTCGACGCAGCCGTCGCAGTCCCCGTCCGCGTCCGCCGACGCGACCCCGTCGGCGTCCGCGTCCACCACACCGGCCGCCGCCGCCACGACGCACACCACCACGACCACGACCACCGTCAACGGCTCGCTGGCCGACACCGGTTCCGGCGCGGGCAGGTACGCCGTCCTCGCCGCCGCCCTGGTCGTCCTGGGCGGGGCCGCCACCTGGCTCGGCGTCCGCCGCCGCCGCTCCTCGCACGCCTGACGTCCCGCCATCGGCTTGTGGGCCCGGAGGATCACGCCTCCGGGCCCTTCTCCGTGCCCGGGTACGGTCGAATCGGTCCGGACCGGGCCCGCACCACCGCCCCCACGTGCTGAACGACCACTGGCCCGGCTGACCCCGCACATGCGTGAGGGGCCCGGGGAGTTCGCCTCCCGGGCCCCTCACGCGCGGTGTCCCGGCGTCAGTCCGAGGACTGTCGCTTGGGCCGCCACACCACCAGCGCGCTGGTCTGCTGCACCTCCTGGTACGGCACCAGATCGCGGCGGTAGGAGGCGTGGACCGCGGCCTCGCGCTGCTGCATGGCCGCCGCCGCGCCGTCCAGGGCCGCCTCCAGCTCCGCGACACGGGACTGGAGCGCGGCGACCTGGTTCTCCAGCTCGATGATCCGCTTGATGCCGGCCAGGTTGATGCCCTCGTCCTGCGACAACTGCTGGACGGTCCGCAGCAGTTCGATGTCGCGGGCCGAGTAGCGGCGGCCCCGGCCGGCGGTGCGGTCCGGGGACACCAGGCCCAGGCGGTCGTACTGGCGCAGCGTCTGCGGGTGCAGGCCGGAGAGCTGGGCCGCCACCGAGATGACGTAGACCGGGGTCTCCTCGGTCAGTTCATACGGGTTTCGTCGACGGCCGTCCATCACTCTCAAGCTCCCTTCGCGGCCTCGAACAGCTCCGCCCGCGGGTCCTCACCCGCGGTCGCCTCGCGATACGCCTCCAGCGCGTCACGAGCCTTCCCCGACAGGTCCTTCGGAACACTCACCTCGACGGTGACCAGGAGGTCGCCGCGGGTGCCGTCCTTGCGGACCGCGCCCTTGCCCCGTGCGCGCATGGTGCGCCCGTTGGGCGTGCCGGGCGGCAGCTTCAGCGTGAGCGCCGGGCCGCCGAGGGTGGGAACGCGGATCTCTCCGCCCAGGGCCGCCTCCGCGAAGGTGACGGGCACGGTGACGGTGAGGTTGTCGTCCTTGCGGCCGAAGACCGGGTGCGGGTCGACGTGGACGACGACGTACAGGTCGCCGGCCGGGCCGCCGCGCTCACCGGGGGCGCCCTTGCCGCGCAGCCGGATGCGCTGCCCGTCGGTGACGCCCGCGGGGATGCGGACCTGCATCGTGCGGGAGGACTTGGCCCGCCCGCTGCCCTTGCACTCCATGCAGGGGTGCTCGGCGATCAGGCCCCGGCCCTTGCAGTCCGGGCAGGGGTCGGTGAGCGAGAAGCCGCCCCCCGAACCCCGCGCCACCTGTCCCGTGCCGACGCAGGTCGGGCACACGCGCGGCGTGCCGTTCTTGTCGCCGGTGCCGGAGCAGGCCTTGCAGGGGGACTGTGAGGTCATGCGCAGCGGGACCGTCGCGCCCTCGATCGCCTCGGTGAAGCTGAGGGTGACCTCGGTGTCGATGTCCTGCCCGCGCCGGGGCTGGGTGCGGGCGCCCGTGGTGCCACCGCGGTTGAACAGGCCCCCGAAGACGTCACCGAGTCCGCCGCCGAAGCCGCCGGCTCCCCCGCCGCCCTGGGCGCCTCCGAAGAGGTCGCCCAGGTCGAAGTTGAAGGAGCCGCCGCCCGCGCCCGGCCCCGGGCGGAAGCCGCCGTTGCCGAAGAGGGCGCGTGCCTCGTCGTACTCCTTGCGCTTCTTGGGGTCGCCGAGCACGTCGTTCGCCTCGGAGATCTCCTTGAAGCGCTCCTCGGCCTTGGCGTTGCCCTTGTTGGCGTCCGGGTGGAACTCGCGGGCGAGCTTCCGGTACGCCTTCTTGATCTCGGCCTCGGTGGCGTCCTTGGGGACGCCGAGGACCTTGTAGTAGTCCTTCTCGATGAAGTCCTTGGTGCTCATCCTCGACGTCCCTCCTCTCTCATCGGTTCAAGCTCAGCCCTCGTCCGGGCCACCGCTCTCCTTGTCGTCGGCCGCCGTGTCGTTCTCCTCGGCCGGCTTGACCGTCTGGGTCCCGGGCTGGGGTTCGGCCACGGCCACCCGCGCGGGGCGGATGGTGCGCTCGCCGATCCGGTACCCGGGCTGCAGAATCGCCACGCACGTCGTCTCGGTGACGTCCGGCGCGTAGCTGTGCATCAGCGCCTCGTGGATCGTCGGGTCGAAGGGCTCGCCCTCCTTGCCGAACTGCTGCAGGCCCATCTTGGCCGCGACGGTCTCCAGCGACTCGGCGACGGACTTGAAGCCGCCGACGAGTTCGCCGTGTTCCCGCGCGCGGCCGATGTCGTCGAGCACGGGCAGGAGCTCGGTCAGGAGGTTCGCGATGGCGATCTCCTTGACCGCGATCCGGTCGCGCTCGACGCGGCGGCGGTAGTTCTGATACTCGGCCTGGAGGCGCTGGAGGTCCGCGGTGCGCTCACCGAGCGCGGTGCGCACCTGGTCCAGCTGGGCCACCAGCCCGGCCGTCTCGTTCGCGTCCCCGGCCGGGGCCGCCCCCTCCGCCGAGGCGGAGGAGTCGGCCTTCGGCTCGGCGTCGTCGGGGGTGGCGCCGGAGGGGACGTCGGGCTTCTCCTCGAAGCCCGGGGTCTCCTCCGTCACGCGGCACCGTCCTTGCGCTCGTCGTCCACGATCTCGGCGTCGACGACGTCGTCGTCGGCGGGCTTGGCGCCACCGGCGGTGGCACCCTCGGGACCGCCCGCGGCCTGGGCGTCGGCGTACATGGCCTGGCCCAGCTTCTGCGAGACGGCCGCGACCTTCTCGGTGGCCGTGCGGATCTCACCGGTGTCCTCGCCCTTGAGCTTGTCCTTCAGCTCGGCGACGGCGGCCTCGACCTCGGTCTTGATCTCGCCGGGGACCTTGTCCTCGTTGTCCTTGAGGAACTTCTCGGTCTGGTAGACCAGCTGCTCGCCCTGGTTGCGGGCCTCGGCGGCCTCGCGGCGGCGGTGGTCCTCCTCCGCGTACTGCTCGGCCTCCTGGCGCATGCGGTCGACCTCGTCCTTCGGCAGCGAGGAGCCGCCGGTGACGGTCATCTTCTGCTCCTTGCCCGTGCCCAGGTCCTTCGCGGTCACGTGCATGATGCCGTTGGCGTCGATATCGAAGGAGACCTCGATCTGCGGGACGCCGCGGGGCGCCGGCGGCAGACCGGTCAGCTCGAACATCCCGAGCTTCTTGTTGTACGCCGCGATCTCGCGCTCGCCCTGGTAGACCTGGATCTGCACGGACGGCTGGTTGTCCTCGGCGGTGGTGAAGATCTCGGACCGCTTGGTCGGGATCGTCGTGTTCCGCTCGATGAGCTTGGTCATGATGCCGCCCTTGGTCTCGATGCCGAGGGACAGCGGGGTCACGTCGAGGAGCAGGACGTCCTTGACCTCACCCTTGAGGACACCGGCCTGGAGCGAGGCGCCGATGGCGACGACCTCGTCCGGGTTCACGCCCTTGTTGGCCTCCTTGCCGCCGGTCAGCTCCTTGACGAGCTCGGCGACGGCGGGCATACGGGTGGAGCCACCGACGAGGACGACGTGGTCGATCTCGTTGATGGAGACGCCGGCGTCCTTCATGACGTTGAAGAACGGGGTCTTGCAGCGCTCGAGCAGGTCCGCGGTCAGCTGCTGGAACTGGGCGCGGGTGAGCTTCTCGTCCAGGTGCAGCGGGCCCTCGGCGGACGCGGTGATGTAGGGCAGGTTGATCGAGGTCTCGGTGGACGAGGACAGCTCGATCTTCGCCTTCTCGGCGGCCTCGCGCAGACGCTGCAGGGCCATCTTGTCCTTGCTGAGGTCCACGCCGTGACCGGACTGGAACTGCTTGACCAGGTAGTCGACGACGCGCTGGTCCCAGTCGTCACCACCGAGGTGGTTGTCACCGTTGGTGGCCTTCACCTCGACGACGCCGTCGCCGATCTCCAGGAGGGACACGTCGAAGGTGCCGCCACCGAGGTCGAAGACGAGGATCGTCTGGTCGTCCTTGTCGAGGCCGTAGGCGAGCGCGGCCGCGGTGGGCTCGTTGACGATGCGGAGGACGTTGAGACCGGCGATCTCGCCGGCTTCCTTCGTCGCCTGGCGCTCGGAGTCGTTGAAGTAGGCGGGGACGGTGATGACCGCGTCGGTCACCTTCTCGCCCAGGTAGGCCTCGGCGTCCCGCTTCAGCTTCTGCAGGATGAACGCGGAGATCTGCTGCGGGTTGAAGTCCTTCCCGTCCAGCTGGATCTTCCAGTCGGTGCCCATGTGACGCTTCACGGAACGGATGGTCCGGTCCACGTTGGTGACCGCCTGGCGCTTGGCGACCTCGCCGACCAGCACCTCGCCGTTCTTGGCGAAGGCGACGACGGACGGCGTGGTCCTGGCACCCTCGGCGTTGGTGATGACGGTGGGCTCGCCGCCCTCCAGAACGCTGACGACGGAGTTAGTCGTGCCCAGGTCGATGCCGACCGCACGTGCCATGGTGATCTTCCTCCAGCTGACTTGAGTGGAACGGACTCAAGTGTGCACGAGGCTCACCCCTGGGTCAACAGACCTGAGTCGGCAGGACTCAACTCTTATCCGTTTCTTACACGCAAGGAACCGCTGACCTGCGAGGATGCCATACGGCGGGGTGCTCTTACGGGTGATTCGACCGACCGGCGAGGGGGTTGCACCGAGGACACGGCTTGACGCCGCGCCCGCCCTCGGGCCCGCGAGGCGCCGTCCGCCTGCCGCTGCGAGCCACCGTCCCCGGGGCGCCTGGTGGCGCTCTCCACGGGCCGCGCGGCACCGCCTCCTGCCCGCCGCGCCGCGCCTTCCGTCGCCCGCCGCACGGCGCTCTCCGCCGCGCGCCGCCCGGGCCCCTCACCCTGACGGGCGTACACCGGCACCCGCCACAGCCCGAGGACGACGACCAGGGCGCCGCCCGCCACCCACAGCACGGCCTGCCGGTCGAGCAGGCCGCTGTGCACCAGCACCGCGACGAGTACCCCGGCGAAGGCGGCGACACCGATGAGGATCGCCGCCCCCTGCGGGGTGAGACCCAGCCTCCGCAGCCGGTGGGCGAGATGGTCGGGCGCCCGCCGCAGCAGTGGGCGCCCGGCCGTGCGCCGGGCCAGCAGGACGAGGAGGGCGTCGGCCGCGGCGACCGCGGTGAGCGCGAACAGCACGCCCGCGCCGGCCACCGCGTCCTGCCCCGCGCGCGTGGTCACCGCGGCCGCCGCCAGCAGGAAGCCGGCGAACAGCGCGCCGCACCCGCCGAGCGCCACGCGCGCGGGAGGCCAGTTGTGCATCAGGAAGCCGGTCAGCGCGGCGGCGAGCACGCTCAGCAGCACTGTGAGCCCGTCCATCACCTCGGCCGCCGCGCACGCCCCCACGCCGAAGGAGGTGACGACGCCCACCGTCCCGGCCACGCCGTCGGCGTGGTCGAGGGCCCGGAAGGCGAGCGCGACGCAGGTGACCCAGCCGACGGCGGCGACTCCCGCGACGACGCCGGTGTCGCCGTACGGGACGACGAAGGCCGCCGCGATCGCCGTACCGACCACCAGGAACCGCGCCTTCAGCCGCCACAGGTCCGCGACCAGGCCCAGCCCGGCGACCGCGCCGGCCGTGGCGAGCAGCACCCCCATCCCCGCCCCCAGCGGGGCGAGACCCGTCCAGTCCCCTGCCGACGCGACGAGACACGTCACGGCCACGACGGCCACTCCTCCCGACAGGGCCACCCGGCGCTGCCGCTGCCGCCGGTCGACCAGCCCGACGCGCAGGGCGGGCACGCGCAGCAGCGCCGCGAGGACGGCGGTGAGGAGCAGGGCGGTGGTGGCGGCGGCGATCCCGTAGAGCACGGACATAAATTAGTCATTAATGTACCAATTTGGTACGAATAACACGGTCGGGATGGTCCGCTTTCTGAGGCAACCCTCAGCGACTCAGATCACCCCGGCCCCGGCTACAGTGCGTCGGAAGATAGGGGTAGTCTCAGACGGACTGAATAAGTTACCGCTTAGTAATGTGATCTCCCCTCGCAGGCCCGAGGAGCCCCCATGCAACTCGCCGCGATCATCGTGTCGCTGGCCCTGACCGTGGTCGGCGTGGCCCTGCTCGCCCGCGCCATCGGCCAGTTCGTCCGGTACTTCAAGCTGGGCCAGCCGGTCCCCGCGGGTACCCGGACCGACAACCCCTACCAGCGCAGCGTGACACTGGTCCGCGAGTTCCTCGGCCACACGCGCATGAACCGGTGGGGCATCGTCGGTGTCGCCCACTGGTTCGTGGCGATCGGCTTCCTGACGCTGCCGCCGACGATCATCACCGCGTACGGCCAGCTCTTCCAGGCCGACTGGACGCTGCCGGTGATCGGCGGCTTCCTGCCGTACGAGCTGTACATCGAGTTCATCGCCGCGATGACCACCGTCGGCATCGTCACGCTGATGGTCATCCGCCTGCTGAACCTGCCCTCGCGCCCGGGCCGCAAGTCCCGCTTCGCCGGCTCGAAGATGGGCCAGGCGTACTTCGTCGAGTACGTCATCTTCACCATCGGCCTGGCCATCTACGTGCTGCGCGGCCTGGAGGGCGCGCTGCACCACGTGGAGCACTACGAGGCCGCGTACTTCGCCTCGTACCCGCTGATCCTGGCCTTCGAGGGCCTGAGCGTGGCCACGCTGCAGAACCTGGTCTACCTCTTCGCGATGATCAAGCTGGGCACGACCATGATCTGGATGATCACGGTCAGCCTGAACACCAACATGGGTGTGGCCTGGCACCGATTCCTGGCGTTCCCGAACATCTGGTTCAAGCGCGACGCCACCGGTGAGACCGCCCTCGGCGCGCTCCAGCCGATGACCTCGGGCGGCAAGCCGATCGACTTCTCCGACCCCGGCGACGACGACGTCTTCGGCGTCTCCCAGGTCGAGCAGTTCTCCTGGAAGGGCCTGCTGGACTTCTCGACCTGCACCGAGTGCGGCCGCTGCCAGTCGCAGTGCCCCGCCTGGAACACGGGCAAGCCGCTGTCCCCCAAGCTCCTGATCATGTCGCTGCGGGACCACGCCCACGCCAAGGCGCCGTACCTGCTGGCCGGCGGCGGCAAGACCATGGAGGGCGAGGAGAAGGCGTCCGAGGAGCAGCTGAAGGACGTGCCCGCCGCGGCTCTCGCGGAGGCCGAGCGCCCGCTGATCGGCACCGCCGAGGAGAACGGCGTCATCGACCCGGACGTCCTGTGGTCCTGCACCACCTGCGGCGCCTGCGTCGAGCAGTGCCCGGTCGACATCGAGCACGTCGACCACATCGTCGACATGCGCCGCTACCAGGTCATGATCGAGTCCTCGTTCCCGTCCGAGGCGGGCACGATGCTCAAGAACCTGGAGAAGAAGGGCAACCCCTGGGGCCTGGCCAAGAAGCAGCGCCTGGAGTGGACGAAGGAAGTCGACTTCGAGGTGCCGGTCGTCGGCAAGGACGTCGAGGACCTGTCCGAGGTCGAGTACCTGTACTGGGTCGGCTGCGCCGGCGCCCTCGAGGACCGCGCCAAGAAGACCACCAAGGCCTTCGCGGAGCTGCTGCACATCGCCGGCGTCAAGTTCGCCATCATGGGCGGCGACGAGAAGTGCACCGGTGACTCCGCCCGCCGTCTCGGCAACGAGCCCCTGTTCCAGGAGCTCGGCATGGAGAACGTCATGTCCCTCAACGCCGCCTTCGGCGAGGAGATGGACGACGACGGCAAGGTGACCGAGGAGTCCCGCAAGCCGAAGTCGGCGAAGAAGATCGTCGCCACCTGCCCGCACTGCCTCAACACCCTCGGCAACGAGTACCCGCAGCTCGGCGGCGACTACGAGGTCATCCACCACACCCAGCTGCTCCAGCACCTGGTGGACGAGGGCAAGCTGATCCCGGTGACCCCGGTCGAGGGCATCATCACCTACCACGACCCCTGCTACCTGGGCCGCCACAACAAGATCTACACGCCCCCGCGCGAGATCATCGCCAACGTCCCGGGCCTGCGCAACGAGGAGATGCACCGCCACAAGGAGCGCGGCTTCTGCTGCGGCGCCGGTGGCGCGCGGATGTGGATGGAGGAGCGGATCGGCAAGCGCATCAACAACGAGCGCGTCGACGAGGCCCTCTCCCTCAACCCCGACATCGTCTCGACGGCCTGCCCGTTCTGCCTCGTCATGCTCACGGACTCCGTGAACGGCAAGAAGAACGACGGCAAGGCCAAGGAGTCCATCCAGGTCGTGGACGTCGCCCAGCTCCTCCTGGAGTCGGTCAAGACCCCGGTCGACGACGAGCCCCCGGCGGGCGCGTCGGAGACGGAGAGCGAGCCGGAGCCGCAGCCGGTCAAGTGACCGCCGCCGACGGCGCCGGTCCGACGCCCCCCTGTCCCGTGCGGACAGGGGGGCGTCGGCGTAAGTGGGACGCGGTGCCTCGGGAGTTGGACGCGGTCCCTCGGGAGTCGGACGCGGTTCCCTCGGGAGTTGGACCGGTCCCACAGGAGTCGTACGGGTCCCCCTTAGGGGATGTCACAGGTCGGCCGCAAAGCCGTGCGCGAAGGCCCCGGCCCCGCACGTCACTTCTCGGGACCAGGTACGTTCGATGACGTGGCTGGATTCAGGATCGGACGCGGCGGCCGGGACGGCCGCGCCCCGCAAGCGCGACCCCAAGACCCTCCGTACGGGCAGCAGACGCCCCAGGGGCCGTCGTACGGCTACCCGTCGGCGCAGCAGCCGTACCCGCAGCAGCGGCCGCAGTACCGCGGCGGCCAGCAGCCCCCGTACGGCGGCGGAAGCGGCGGCGGCCAGTGGCCCCCGGCCGGCAACGGCCAGGGCGGCGGCTACGGCGGCCAGGGCGGCGAGCCGGAGTACTTCGGCGGCGGCCCCGACCCGTACGCCCCCGGCGCCCATGACCCGTACGCCGCGAACAACCCGGGGCACACGCAGGCGTTCTCGATCGACGACCACCAGCAGTACAGCCAGGGCGAGACCTACCACGCCGGCTCCGCGGCCCCCTCGGGCCCGATCGGTCCGCGCCTGCACTGGAAGGAGCTGCTGCGGGGCGTCGTCCTCTCTCCCGGCCAGACGTTCCTGCGGATGCGGGACTACACGCTGTGGGGCCCCGCCCTCATCGTCACCTTCCTCTACGGCCTGCTCGCGGTGTTCGGCTTCGACGACACGCGCGAGGACGCGATAAACGCCACCCTCTCCAACGCGATCCCGATCGTCCTGACGACGGCCGTCGCGATGGTGCTGAGCTCCTTCGTCCTGGGCGTGGTCACCCACACCCTGGCCCGCCAGCTCGGCGGCGACGGCGCCTGGCAGCCCACGGTCGGCCTCTCCATGCTGATCATGTCCCTCACGGACACACCCCGTCTGATCGTCGCGATGTTCCTCGGCGGCGACGCGTCGTTCGTCCAGGTCCTGGGCTGGGCGACCTGGGTGGCGGCCGGGGCCCTGCTGACGCTCATGGTCAGCCGGTCGCACGACCTGCCGTGGCCGAAGGCGCTGGGCGCGAGCGCGATCCAGCTCGTCGCGCTGCTGTCGATCGTCAAGCTGGGCACGTTCTGACCCTGCCGGCACCCGACCGCCGCCGCACACGAAGGGGCTCCCCGGAACTACCGGGAAGCCCCTTTTCTCTTGCGACTCACCAGCCAGGTGTCGCCACCGGCCCGCCTGGTCGGCCCCACCATGGGCAGCCTGAACGACAACGGCAGCGTCACCTGCTGGAGCGCCTACGGCGATCTCCACGAGGCGCTCCGCGGCCTGTAGCGAGTCTGACGACCCCACCCACCTGCGGCCGGCGCGGCGGGGCTGTGCATCCTGGGCACCATGACGAACCCCGAGGGCCCGTACGTGAAAGTGCACTTCCGGCTTGAGATCAAAGACGACTGGCCCCCGGCGTCGGTGGAGAGCCTCTGGGCCGTCGACCAAGGCGACGGCACCGCACGGCTCGACAACATCCCCTGGTTCGTCCGAGGCATCGCCTGTGGGGACATCGTGGCCACCGAGCCCGACGAGGAAGGCGTGCGATGGGCCGGCGAAGTGGTTCGGCCTTCGGAGAACTGCACCATCCGCCTCATCGTGTTCCGTGACGGCGGTTCAGGACCCGCACGGCAGAGCGTGATCAACGCGTTCCACGAACTCGGAGTCTGCGGCGAGGGCATAGAGCGCTTCGGCATGGTCGCCCTGGACGTCCCGCCCACCGCCGATCTCGCCAAGGTGCAGAGGCTGCTCGATCATGGCGTGGCCAAGGAATGGTGGGACATGGAAGAAGGGTGCGTCACTGCCCGATGGCGGGCGGCCTCCGCCGGCTGACACCGTTCATGTGACCCATGGCTGGGCCGTCCCTGGGGCGTCCGAGGACGCTCAGCAGTGGCCGAGGACGACCGACAACGCCCCCAGAGGGATCTGGTCCGTGCAGGTCAGAGCGCCTCTCTGCTCACCTTGGGTGCCTCTCCCGACTTATGTACTGGAGGCAGGACGCTCCACGGGAAGTTGATCCAGGCGTCCGTCCGCTTCCACACGTACTCGCACTTCACGAGGGAGTGGGACTTCTCATAGATCACGGCGCTGCGGACCTCGGCGACCGTGTCGAGGCAGAAGTCGCGCACCAGCTTGAGCGTCTTGCCGGTGTCGGCGACGTCGTCGGTGATCAGGACCTTCTTGTCGGAGAAGTCGATGACGTTGGGGACGGGAGCGAGCATGACGGGCATCTCGAGCGTCGTCCCCACCCCTGTGTAGAACTCCACGTTGACCAGGTGGATGTTCTTGCAGTCGAGGGCGTAGGCGAGCCCGCCGGCGACGAAGACGCCGCCGCGGGCGATGGAGAGCACGATGTCGGGCTCGTACCCGTCGTCGGCGACCGTCTGCGCGAGCTCACGGACGGCGACACCGAACTGCTCGTAGCTGAGGTTCTCGCGCGCGTCGCTCATACCTGGGTCCGGTGGAAGTTGAGGAAGGACCGGGAGGCGGTCGGGCCGCGCTGCCCCTGGTACCGGGACCCGTACCGCTCGCTGCCGTACGGGTACTCGGCGGGCGAGCTGAGGCGGAACATGCAGAGCTGGCCGATCTTCATGCCCGGCCAGAGCTTGATGGGCAGGGTGGCGAGGTTGGACAGCTCGAGGGTCACGTGTCCGGAGAAGCCGGGGTCGATGAACCCGGCGGTGGAGTGGGTGACCAGTCCGAGACGCCCGAGCGAACTCTTGCCCTCCAGTCGGGAGGCGAGATCATCGGGCAGCGTGATGACCTCGTACGTCGACGCGAGGACGAACTCGCCGGGGTGGAGGATGAACGGCTCGTCCCCCTCCGGCTCCACGAGCCGGGTCAGGTCCGCCTGCTCGATGGAGGGGTCGATGTGGGGGTAGCGGTGGTTCTCGAACACCCGGAAGTAGCGGTCGAGGCGTACGTCGATGCTCGACGGCTGCACCATGGATTCGTCGTAGGGATCGATCCGCACCCGCCCGGCGTCGATCTCGGCCCGGATGTCCTTGTCTGAGAGAAGCACGCCCCGAGGATACGCAAGGCGCGCGGACCCGCCACAACCAGGACGTCTCCGCGCGCCAGGGTGGTGGTGCCGCGCCGCTACCGCTTCTCGAGGCTCACCGGTACCGCGCTGCGCAGCCGCGCGCAACGAGGACACCGTACGAGCCGCCCGGGGCCGAGCCGGCCGGCCTGCTGCATCGGGAACGAAGCGGTGCTGAACACGTGCCCATCGGCACAACGGACGACGGTGCGCTCCATCAAGTCCTAGAGTCCCTTCCCCAAGAGCCGCGTCACGCCTGCTGGGATGCCGTGACGACAAACGCCACATTACGGGACGATCGAGACGGCTCTCCAGGCGGCACTCCGTCCCCGCCGGGACCCTCTCCCACCCCTCCACCGTACGCTCCAACTCCGGCCCCCCGCAGCCGGATCCCACCCGCGAAACGGACTCAGGCCCCACGGGCTTGAGCGCCGGGGGCCTGGCATGCGGTACAGTGACGGGGCGATCAGACACCGGCCCTTCAGGGCTGGGCGTCTTACGCGGGTGTAGTTTAATGGTAGAACATCAGCTTCCCAAGCTGAGAGCGCGAGTTCGATTCTCGTCACCCGCTCCATATGAAACCCCCAGGTCAGAGACCCGGGGGTTCTTTGTTGTCTAGTCCAATTTGAGGTGGCGTGCCCTCCGCGTGCCCTAAGTCGAGGTCAGTGGCCATTTCAGGGCCGCCCAGGTGTCACTTTGAGCAGCTCCGCTGCTGGGCGCCTCTACTGACGTTGTTGCCGTGATGTCGTCAAGGTGAGGTTGGTCTCGGCGAGGCATCCGTCGATGAGGTTGCTGCGGTACTGGATCTGGCGCAGACCGTGTCGGAGCGTGCTGATGAGGTGGTCGGGGTCGATGAAGGTGGACGCTGGCGCGGATCACCCCGCAACCAATTTCATGGCCTGACTCCGCTCCTGCGCCTCCTCAAGGTCCACGTCCGCTACCTCGGCTGGCACAGCCGTCCACAGCTGTGGAAAGCCTTCGCCGAGCACGACGCCCTCGTCATGCCCTCGAACACCCTCGAAGCCATGACACCCGCACCTTGCTGGCAGCCGCATCGAGTTTCGTCGCCACGACCTTCTGCTGACCCTGTCCCGTCTTCCCCCGCAACTCTCTCTGCCCTGGGAAATATCTGGCCGACCACACGCAGGTCCTGCACTGGGACACCGAGGCCGGGTGGACCTGCCACCTGTTGACAGGCACCTTGCCGTCATCCATCTGCCAGCGGTAGCGCAGAGACTCCGCCCGCCGGATACCTGGGGTGGAGACTCTACGATCACTCCGCAGGTCTGCTCGACTGGCGGTCACAGCTCCTCCGCGAAGGCGTCCTGGTACGCAGCCCCCCTCCGAACACGTTGAGGTTGACGTGTCCCGTATAGGTCGTGTCCGTCAGGTCGGTGATCCGCGCGCCGTTCAGGAGCAGTTGGATGCGGTTCCCCTAGATGAATGAGTCCGATGTTTGCGCTGACCGCGACCATGGCGAAGGGCGCCCGTTGGCCTGGTTGTGACTCCTTGCCTGGACGCCCTTCTGGCCGCACTGTACGTGTTCATCGACGACCATGT
>NZ_JBIUBX010000022.1:59445-171320 GCF_044548445.1 Streptomyces sp. NPDC052016 | reverse complement strand
GTCGTGGTCGGCGTCAACCGCTTCCAGCTCGACGAGGAGGAGCCGTACCAGCCGCTGCGCGTCGACCCGGCCATCGAGACCCAGCAGGCGGAGCGCATCGCCAAGCTCCGCGCATGGCGCGACCAGGAAAGGGTGGACAGGTCCATCGCCAGGCTCAGAGAGGCGGCCAAGGGAACCGACAACGTCCTGTATCCGATGAAGGAGGCCTTGGCCGCCTACGCCACCGTCGGAGAGGTCTGCGGCGCGTTGCGCGAGGTCTGGGGCACGTACGTCCCGGACAGCGCCTTCTGAGTCGGTGACGGACGGTGGGGAGTCCGTCAGGGCCAGACCCCCGAGAAGTCGATGCGCTGAGCCCACTCCGGGTGGTCTATCAGGGGGTTGCGGTTCCCCTGTATCTCGGCGATGGCCGCGTTGCGGTGCAGCTCGTACTCGGTCACGGCCTCGTTCCTGTGCCAGTCCAGGAGGACGGGCAGCCGTTCCTCGGGGAACTCCCTCGCCTCGTCGCCGACGACCTTGGGGTACCGCAGCAGGAAGTACAGGGTGGCCCTGGCGACGGCCCCCCTGCTGTGCTCGGGTTCGAACCCCGTCTTCTCGCGCATGCCGCAGTCGTCCCGTACGGCCTCGTCGAAACCGGGGAAGTCCGTGTACGGGATGTTGCCGCGGTAGCTGTTGCACCCCGTTTCGCACGCGAACAGATGGTGCAGGTCACCCCGCATGGGCTCCCGCTTGGCGAACCACGACTGGGGGACCACGTGCTCGCAGTTGAAGGGGAGCGACGCCTCCAGCACGTCCAGTTCCGCGGCGAGTTCGGCCGGGCCCGCCGTGCCCTCGCGCGTCAGGAACTCCCGCATGCCCCTGAGCCGGGCCGCCTCGGCGGCGGTGTCGGCGCGGATGAGTTCCTCGGCGGTGAAGGTCTTGCCGGAGTAGACGCTGCGCAGGAGACGGTCGGGGTGAAGGTCGACCCACGGGTAGACCAGCCGCGAGGGCTGGTAGGAGGGGCGGCTCTCGTGGCTCTCCTCCAGCAGGTCGGTCAGTGCGCGGCGCAGGGAGTCGCCGTCCGCCCGGTCGTCGATGCGCGCGTAGTAGGCGTCTCGTGCCTCCCGGTCCGCGTCGCGGTCGTAGTAGACGCGCCCTTCGGCGAGTTGAACGTTGCGCAGGGCCGCGTGCAGATCCTGTTCGGCGGCGTCGCCGACGGTGACGGAGCCGCCGTCCATCTGCCCCGCTGCGGTGAGCGGTGGGGGAGGGGCGGCGACCGTTCCGATCGAGGGCAGGCCCACCGCGGAGCGACCGGGGGCCGGCTCCTGGTGGGGCGGCAGATCGAAGTCGATGGTGATGCGCAGCGGCACGGTGAGGCCCACGGCGCCGGCGGAGGCCGACTGTGCCGCACCGTTCGAAGCGATCCCGTCGGCTGCCGGCCTCCCCGCCGATGCCGTCCGCGGTGCGCCCTCGCCCGGTCGTGGAGTGCCCGCCGATGCGAACAGTTCGTCCCGCAGCCGGGCCGCGGTCCCGGTCAGGGTGAGCCGGCTCAGTCTGTGCAGCACGCGGCTGATGCGCACTCCCTCGTTGGCCTTCCACGCCAGCCGGTGCTCGCCCATCCCCGGCCGCCAGACGGTGCCGTCGACGGCGAGGGGACGTCCCTCGCTGTCGGTCTTCGGCACGGCCGAGTGGTGCAGGGCGACGACTTCCCACTGGTCGTTGAACACCGGTGACCCCGAAGATCCGGGCGCGGTGTCGGTCACGTAGTGCACGAACTCGTCCAGCAGGTCCACGATCTGGTTCTCGCGCAGCGCGAGCTGTTTGGGTTCGCCGTTGGGGTGCTGGATGATGTTGACGAATTCCCCGAGAATGGCCTTCCCCTGCGCGCCGTCCAAGGGGAGCCAGTCGAAATCGGTGAGCCGCGCGCCCTGCCGACTGCGGTCGGCGACAGCGACCACGCTGAAATCCAGGTCACGGTCGGTCGCGAAGAACCTCTGGGGCTCGAGTGCGAAGATCACCGGGACGAGCGGCAGCCCGTCGAGCCCAGCCTGGAAATTGAATTCGATGACGGCGCGGCCCGCTTCCTCAGGGCTCCGCAGCACGTGGTTGTTGGTCATGAGAAGGGACGGGGAGACCATGAAGCCGGTGCCGTGGTGCCCGCCCGCCGCTGATCTGACGGTCACCCGGCCGATCGACCGCGCGGCCAGATGACCCCCCTCCAGGAACGCCACGCCGGTGAGGTCGTTGCGTCCCATCAGGCGTTCCAGGCCGAGCACGTCGGCGCCGAACGTTTCCGGAGGCAGCGGGAGAGTGCTCCCCGCCGACGCGGCGGGCTGCGTCGGTATGCGTTCGATCGACCGGGCGAGCGACCAGTCGGCGTTCAGCCGCGCCAGCCGCTTCCTGACCCGATCGGGCTCGTCGGCGTACAGCACGCCTCGGCTCTCGATGGTGCGGCGGGTCTCCTGGCGCTGTGCGGTGCGGCTCTCGAAGCGCGCCCCGGCTTTCTCCAGTTGCGTCAGATAGTCTGTTTCCGCTTCGGAAACGTGTTCTGTGGTGATCATGGACGTCTCCGTGGTTGTCGCGCTTTTCCCTCCGTTCCATTGTGTGCACCGCTTCCATGATTTCTCCTCGTGACCTTGCCTTTCCGGGCAATGGTCGCCGATTCAAATGTCCTGTCGTCAATCAGGCCTGACGGTCGGGTCCCTTTCGAGGAGAAAGCAGAAGGCCCGCTGAGGAGCGGTCCGTGCGGCAGGCCGCGCAGGGTCTCCGGCTCTTCGGCGCGCGCCGCTTTGCCGCATCCTTCCTTCGGGCGACCCAAGCCAGCAATCGGCCCAGCCGAGTGCGATGGCCACGGCCCAGCTGGCTAGGGCTTGGAGGTGACCATCACCTCCAGGAGCACCGCATGAGCCTTGATTCCCCTGACGCGATCGCGACGGAGATCCGGCCGACGGCCGCCCCACAGACAGCTCCCCGGTCCGAGCGGACCGGCAGCTGCGTACTCCCCGATCCTCCGGACGACCAGGAGAAGTACTCCTACGTCAGGCGTCACCTCTGGGTACTCACGGCCGCCTCGATCATCAGCATGACCTGCCTCCTCTGCAGCCAGTTCAGACTCCTCCAGTCCTCGCCGTGGCTGCTCGCCCTGCTGCCGTGCCTGGGCTTCACCCTCCTCTACTACGTCACCTCACTGCGGGTGAACGCGTTCACCGCCGACTTCGATGTGAAAGCCCACCGCCAACTGGTCGAGGACTGGCGTCCGCAGACGTACCCGACGGTCGCCGTCTTCCTGCCGGTCTGCGGTGAGCCCGTCGACGTCCTCGAGAACACCTGGGCGCACGTGCGCCGGCTCGCCGACCGCTACCCCGGCAAGGCCACCCCGTACGTACTCGACGACTCCGCCGACCCGGAGCTCGCCGCCATGGCCGACAGATTCGGCTTCGTCTACGGCAGCCGGCCCAACCGGGGCTGGTTCAAGAAGGCCGGCAACCTCCACTACGGCTTGGGCATCTCCGACGAGCAGTACATCCTCATCCTCGACGCCGACTTCGCCCCCCGGGCGGACCTGCTGGAGGAACTGCTGCCGTACCTGGAGCGTGACCCGGACCTCGGCATCGTCCAGTCACCGCAGTACTTCCGCGTGCGGGACCGGCAGACGTGGATCGAGCGCGGGGCGGGTTCCGTCCAGGAGCTGTTCTACCGGGCCGTCCAGGTCTCCCGTCAGCTCCACGGGGGCGCCATCTGCGTGGGGAGCTGCGCCGTCTACCGGCGGACGGCGCTCGAGGCCAACGGCGGCACCACGCTGATCGAGCACTCGGAGGACGTGCACACGGGCTTCGACCTGAAGCGTCTGGGCTGGTCCCTGCGCTATGTGCCGATCCCCCTCGCCACCGGAAACTGCCCCGACAACGTGACCGCCTTCTACCACCAGCAGTATCGCTGGTGTTCGGGTTCCATGAGCCTGCTGGGGAGCAAGAAGTTCTGGGAGACGAAGCTCCGGCTCACCACCCGGCTCTGCTACATCTCCGGGTTCTTCTACTACCTGCACACGGCACTCTTCACCTTCGTGGCGCCGCTGATCCCGATCACCCTGCTGGTGGCCATGCCGCACATGCTCAAGGTCGAGTACATGCTGCTGGTCCTGCCCAGCGTCGTCTACACGGTGCTGATCTTCCCGTGGTGGCACAGATGCCGCTATCGGCTGGAGGCATGGGCCGCGCGCCTGATGTACGGGTGGGCCCACCTGTTCGCCATCTGGGACATCGTGCGCGGCAGACGCCAGTCCTGGCGCCCCACCGGCTCGGCGACGGCACGACGGAAGGGGAACAGACGCTTCTGGATCGGCATCTGGCTCTGGAGCGGCGGTACGGCTCTGACCTGGGTGGGTGCCGCGATCTGGCGGGCGCTCACCATGTACCCGCCGGACTTCGCCCTGGTGCTGGCCACCGGTCTGTTCTACTCCGTGATCGTCGGACGGGTCGTCATCCCGCCCCGGAGCACCGCCGAGGAGCCCACTCCGGCCCTGGCGCGGAAGCCCCGGATGGAGCCCGTGGAGAGTCTCGGGAGTCTGTGAGTCGGCGAGAGGTCCTCGGAGCCCGGTGGAAGACAGGGCTCCGAGGACCTCTCGCTGCCGTTCGGCAGCCACTCGACCGTGTCAGCCGAGGTCCACCTCGAGCACCTTGTCCGCGTTCCTGCCGGCCTTGTCCGTCGTGACCCACAGTTTGTTCTCGCCCGGCACCTTCTCGGCGAGGCGCAACCTGCCGTAGGTGTTGACGAAGTGGGCGACGGGGGCGCCGGCGGTGGTGCGGGTGACCGGGATGCGCCACAGCCGCTGGCCGCGCAGCGCGGCGATGTACAGGGCGCCGTCGGCGTAGGCGAGGCCGCTCGGCACACCCTCCTCGGGACGCCACTGGTACACGGGGTCGGTCATGCCGGCGACGGAGCAGGCGCCTTCGCAGGTGGGCCAGCCGTAGTTCCTCCCCGGCCGGATGAGGTTGACCTCGTCCCACGCCTTCTCGCCGATCTCGGTCTCCCACAGGCGGCCCTGTGCGTCCCAGGCGAGGCCCTGGGGGTTACGGTGACCCATGGAATAGACGAGAGTGCCGAACGGGTTGCCCGGTGCCGGCTTGCCGTCCGGGGTCATCCGCAGGATCTTGCCGTTGAGGGAGTTCCTGTCCTGCGCGTCGCTGGGAGTCCAGGCGTCACCGGTGGTGGCGTACAGGTAGCCGTCCGGACCGAACTTGATACGACCGCCGTTCTTCCCGCCCTTCTTGATGCCGGAGACGAGCGTCTTGTAGCCGCTGAGTTTGGAGCCGTCGTAGGTCATCCGCGCGATCCGGTTGCCCTCCGCGGTCGCGTGGTAGACGTAGACGAAGTGGTCGCGGCTCCAGTCGGGCGAGACGACGATGCTGCGCAGACCGCTCTCGGGCATGCTGTTGACGGTGTGCGGCACGGTCCCGACCTCGGTCCTGACTCCGGACCGGGTGAGCCTGAAGATCTTGAACGAGTCGCGTTCGTTGATCAGCGCGGAACCGTCGGGCAACCAGCTCAGCCCCCAGGGAATGTTCCATCCCGACGAGACGGTCCTGACGCCTGAGGGGCCCCCGGCGGCAGAACCGGACGGGGCCGGCGCCGCGCTGCCGGTCGCCGCCTGCGGGAACAGCAGTCCGGCTGCGACGGCGACGGCGGCCACGGCACGGACCGCGACCCTCCGGCGGGGTTCGACGGTGAACACAGGTGCATCCTCCTGGGGGCGACTGACGAGGGACGTACGCTTCAGGAGCGGTCGGGTGCTCAACCCCTGATCCGCTCCCGGACCCAGACACCGGAGGGCTTGAGGACCCTGGTGCCGGCGAACTTGCCGGCCTTGCAGGCGCCCTGCTTGAAGACCGAGAGATCGCGGTAGCTGTCGGAGTAGCTCCACTTGGTCCAGCTGATCTTCTTCCGCGCCATCAGATCGACCCATTCCTGCGCCTTGGCGAAGTCGTTGCCCATGCCCGCCCAGGACGCGGTGCCCCACTCCGTGACGAACACCGGGAGCTTGGCCGAGGCGCGCTCCAGGGCCGACCTGAACGGCTTCCCCGCCACCGACGCGTAGAAGTGGAACGTGTACATGATGTTGGTGGCGCGTACGGGGTTCGCGACGACATCCCGCTCGTCGGTGTGCAGAGCGACACCGAACGTGGCCCAGGCCGGCGTGGGGACGAGGATCACGCTGTCGGGATCGCGGGAGCGGATCACCGGGATGACCCTCTCCGCGTAGCGCTTGATGGTCGCCCACGGCACGTGGTGCGGTTCGTTGGCGATCTCGTAGATCACATTGCTCTTGCCCTTGTGGCGTTCGGCGACGTCCTTGAAGAACTTCAGCGCGTTGGTGAGGTCCTCGTGCGGATCACCCGGGTGGATCGTGTGCCAGTCGACGATGACGTACATGCCCCGGGCGGTCGCCATGTCGACGAGACGGTTCGTCAGGTCGGTGAACTTCTTCGGATCCGACGAGTAGCCGCCCTCGCGCGCGTACGTCGAGACGCGCAGGACGCCCGCCTTCCAGTCGTAGGCGAGGGCGTCCAGCGCGGGCCCGGTCAGGCAGTGCGGGTACCACTGCGTGCCGTGCGTGCTCATGCCCCGCAACTGGATCGGCTTGCCGGACGCGGAGCACAGGTAGGTGCCGCAGACGCGGACCTTGCCGTACGCCTGGACCGGAGTCACGGCCTTGGCCGCCGGCCGGTTCTCCTCTCCGTGCGCCGCGGTCGCGGACAGCAGGCTGAGCGTCGCCGCCAGAGTCAGCGAACTTCGCATGACCCAGCGGCCGCGGGAAATCAGTGAGCGCACCTCTGCCTCCGGTTCTCGAGATAGTGCTGCAGAGCACATTTGACGAAAAGGAGGCCATAACGGAGGCAGCGCCAACGCGCTTCGTCCGAGGGGCGGGGAATTTCACCCCCTTGGGGCACGATCACCCGACGGAGGTCCGACGAGCGGGCGAAATCCGCGGTGCGCGCCGCCGGCGCACCGCCGTCGCTCTTTCCGCGCCGCCATGTCCGGACGCGGTCCGCCCGCGGCGCGTCCATGTCCGGGCCGCGCTGCCTGTGCCTTCGTGGACGAGCCTGAAGTGCCCGCCGGGCGGCCATGAGGCGCGTGGCGGTCCTCGCACGGGAGCCCTCTCCGGCGCGGTGTCGGTCAGGGACCGTTGCCCGCTGCGGACAGGCCCAAGGTTCTCTCAAGAAGTTGCCCAGAGACGGACGGCAGACTTCCGGCCGGGGCGCCTGGGTGGAGTTGCCATCTCCCGAGGCGCGGCCATCACCGTGACGGACAGCATCACGAGGGGGAACAGTGCGCGCAGCGGGAACCTTGGCCACGGACGGGACTGAGGGCGTCACGGGCGCCGGAACGCCGACGGCCCGCCGGGGTTCCTCACCGGCCGCGCAGGCCCACGCAGGAACCCTCGACGGCCTGTTCACCATGATGGCCCGGCACCGGGAGAACACGGTCGCCGTTCAGGAGGAGGGCCGCAGCGTCACCTACGGAGCCGCTGAGAAGCGCGCCGCCCAACTGGCCACCGCCCTCCTGCGGGCCGACGTCCAGCTCGGTGATCCGGTGCTGGTGCACTGCACCGACCATGTGCAGTTCCTCGTGGCCCAGCTGGCCGTCCTGAAGCTCGGGGCGGTGTGCGTGCCCGTGCCGCGCGACGCGCGCCGGGCGGCGCTGGAGCGCTGTGCCGAGGTGAGCGGCGCCTCCCTGGTCCTGTGCAGCACCGCCCTGCGGGCGCGGTGGGATCTGCCGGCGCTGGTGCTGGACGACCCTCAGGTGTGGTCGCGGATCTCGCCGCGGCGCCCGGAGGCGTCACTGCCCCACTCCAGCCGCACCGACGCGGCGCACCTTCTCGTCGAGGATGCCGGTGGGACGGGCCACCTGGTCGATCACCGGGCGTGGACGTTCTCCCTGGCCGACCGCAACCGCCGGGCCGGCCGCCCGAACCGCGGAGTGGTGGTCTGCCAGGAACCCGGCGCCGCTCAGGCGTTGTCCGGCGCGTGGTGGGCGTTCAGCGCGGGCGCGACCCTGTGCTCCCGGCGCCTGGGCCCGGGTGCCGCCGCGACGCCGGCAGCGGCGGGGGCGACCCCGGCCGCCTTCCGGCCCATGGACCACGCGACCACGGCCGTCCTCCGGCCCGCGGACTACGCGAGCGCGCTCGGCGGAGCCGTACCCGGAGCCCCGACCCGGCTTCGCACGGTCCTGCTCGTCGGCGAGCCCTGTCCGAACGACCTCGTCCGGCGGCACTTCGAGGTGATGCCCCGGACACGTCTGCTGGCCGAGTTCGCCCCGCTCGACGGCGCGATGCCGTGGGCGGCCGTCGACTGCTCGGCCCACGGCGTCACCTCGCCCTCGCCCTGCGTCGTCGGTGACGCGGTGCCGCGCGTGCGCATCACGATCCGCGACGCCAAGGGACGCACGCTCGAGGACGGCCGCATCGGCGCGATCTGGGCGTCCGGCACCGCACTGCCCTTCGACCGCCTCCACACGCGCGGTCGGCCGGGAGGGGACGTGCCCGCCACGGGGTCGCTCGCGGAGTCGAACTACCTCGGCCGCTGGAACAAGGCCGGTGCTCTCGAGATCACGGGGCGAGTGACTCACCCCTGTCCGTCTCCCCGGTGACAGGCGGTGATCGCTCCCGCCCGCCGACGGCATGATCTCCGGCGAGCAAGCCATGAAGGCCTTAAGGGCCATGCAGGCCATGAAGGCCATGACGGAGGGCATGCCCGGGCACGGTGGTCACACCGGTCAGCGCATGTTCCGCACGCCGACGACGCGTCCTGCGCGGGGACGACTTCCTCCTCGTCGCGGCCCTCACCACCGACGCCGGTCCCCAGGAGCGCACAGGACCCGAGAGACCGCAGGGCGGATTCTGATCCGGGCGGGCTCGCGCAGCCCTCCGGGACGGATTGACCGCCGTGATCGGCGACCCGGAAAACGGTTCGACGGCTGCGCGGAGTCCTGCCACAGTGACGCAGCATGACGAACGTCGAGCTCGTGACCGCTGCGGACGTGCGGCTGATGCAGGGGCTGGCGCAGCGTGTCACCGCCACCCGCCCCGAACTGGTCAACAGCGACGCGTCGTTCGGCGAGCTGGCCTGGAACTGGGGCAAGGGGTATGCCGGAGAGGGCGGAAGCTGGCGGCGTCGGCTGTGGTTCTCCGGCGGGGAACTGGTGGCGTGGGGCTGGGCGCAGCTTCCGCACCGGGTGAGGCGGAGCGACGGGTCGGTGAAGAACGTCACCGGTGCCTACCTGGCGTACCAGGTCCATCCCGACCACGCCGGGCTGGTCGACGAGGTGATCCACTGGTACGACGGTACGGCGGCGGGAGTCGAGCGCACGGTGGTGCCGAGCGCCGCCGACGGGTTCGCCCTGAAGCGGTGGGCGGCGCACGGCTATGAGACCGACCCGGACTCGCTCGGCGACGCCGGCTCGTGGACCCAGCTCAACGAGCGGGACCTCACCGAGGTGGAACAACCGGTACTGCCGGACGGATTCCGGTTCCGCACCGCCGACGAAGCCGGGCCGAAGGCCGCGGTCCAGGCCCATGTGGACGCCTGGGCTCCCTCGACCTACAGGCTTGAGGGCTACCAGGGCGTCCGCCGGACGGCGCCGTACCGCGGCGACCTGCACATCCTGGTGGAGGCGCCGGACGGGACGATGGCATCCTCCACGATCATGTGGCTCGACGAAGCGAACAGGACTGCCGAGTTCGAGCCGGTCGGCACGCATCCGGACTACCGGCGCCGAGGGCTGGCGAGGGCGATGCTGCTGCACGGGATGCGTCTCGCCCGGGCGGCCGGGGCCACCCGCATGACGGTCGCCTGCCTGGGTGCGCCGGGGCATCACCAGGCGCGCGAGCTGTACTACAGCGTCGGATTCCGGAAGTTCACGCGGGACGCGCCGCTCGTCAAAGCGCGGACCGCGGGCTGAGGACGGACCTGGTCACGGTGTGGGCGAGCCCCGCTCGGCCGGCCTCGGCGCCCGTGTGCGGTGCCGTGCGCCCGCTCGACCACGGTTCGCCGCAACAAGCCGCCGAGTACGGTCGCGGGTGGCGGTGTTCCGATCCCCGTGACGGAACGGGACCCACGCAGCGCTCCCGCGAGGGCTACCGCGCCCCGTACGCCGGCCGCGGCGGCTCCGCCTCCGCCAGCAGCTTCAGCGCCGTCTCGCCCGCCTCGGCGGGGCTCCAGCGAGCGCCCTTGTCAGCGGTCGGGCCGGGGCGCCAGCCCTCCATGACGGTGAGGCGGCCGCCCTCGGCCTCGAAGACGCGGCCGGTCACCCCGGCCGATGCGGCGGAGCCGAGCCAGACCACGAGGGGAGAGACGTTCTCGGGTGCCATGGCGTCGAAACCGCCGACCGTAGGGGCTGCCATGGTGTCGGCGAAGGTCCGCTCGGTCATGCGGGTGCGGGCCGCGGGGGCGATGGCGTTGACCTGCACGCCGTAGCGGCGCATCTCGGCGGCGGCGACCAGGGTCAGGCCGACGATGCCGGCCTTGGCCGCCGAGTAGTTGCCCTGCCCGACGCTGCCGAGAAGCCCGGCGCCGGAGCTGGTGTTGATCACCCGCGCCTCCGGGATGCGGCCTGCCCTCGCCTCGGCCCGCCAGTGTGCGGCGGCGTGCCTCAACGGCAGGAAGTGGCCCTTGAGATGGACGCGCAGGACGGCGTCCCAGTCGTCCTCGTCGAGGTTCACGAGCATGCGGTCGCGCAGGAACCCCGCGTTGTTGACGAGCGTGTCGAGGCGGCCGTACGTGTCCAGGGCGGTGCCCACGAGCGAGGCGGCGCCCTCGGTCGTCGTGATGTCGCCGGTGTGGGCGACCGCTTCCCCGCCCCGTGCCCGGATCTCGTCGGCGACCCGCTGGGCGGGCCCGGCGGTTCCTCCGGTGCCGTCCAGTCCGACGCCGAGGTCGTTGACGACGACCTTGGCGCCCTCGGCGGCGAAGGCGAGGGCGTGCGCGCGGCCGAGCCCGCGGCCCGCTCCGGTGACGGCGACGACGCGTTCGGTGCACAGTCCGGTCATGGTGTCGAAGTCCTTGGGATCGTGGGTCGGTTGTCGGCGGTGGCCGCGTCCAGGAAGGCCGGACGCTCCCCGCCGCCGTGCACCAGGAGGCTGGCTCCGCTGATGTAGGAGGCGCGGTCGGAGGCGAGGAAGACGCAGGCGTCGCCGATGTCCGACGGTTCGGCGAGGCGGCCGAGCGGCACGGTGCGTCCGACGGCCGCGACGCCGTCCTCGTCGCCGTAGTGCAGGTGGGACAGTTCGGTGCGGACCATGCCGAGGACGAGGGTGTTGACCCGGATCCGCGGGGCCCATTCGACGGCCATCGTCCGCGCCAGGTGCTCCAGACCCGCCTTGGCGGCGCCGTACGCCGCCGTGCCGGGGGAGGGGCGGCTGCCGCTGACGCTGCCGATCATCACGATCGACCCGCCGCCGGACTGGTCCCGCATCACGTCGTACGCGGCGAGTGAGGCGGTCAGCGGGGCGAGCAGGTTCAGCTCGACGACACGCGCGTGCCGGGCGGCCCCGCCCTCCTCGAGCATGCGGTACGGGGTACCGCCGGCGTTGTTGACCAGCGTGTCCAGGCGGCCGTGGTCCTCCCGGATCCGGTCGAAGAAGGCGACGGTCGCCTCCCGGTCGCGCAGGTCGACCGGCAGGAACCGGGCCGTGCGCCCGCCCGCCTCGACCGGCTCCTTCGGGGCGCGGCGGGCGCAGGTGACGACCTCGGCCCCCGCCTCCAGCAGGGCGCGGGCGATGCCCGCGCCGACGCCCCGGGTGCCGCCGGTGACGACGGCGACGGCCCCCGACAGCTCGATGACCGATGCCAATGGACACCTCCCGCGGCGCGTGGACCGCTGCTATCTTCACCTAACAAACGTTTGGTGGAAAGGTAGCTGATCCGCCCATGGGTGTCTCCACCTCCGCCCCGGAAGAGGGCGTCGCCGTCGTCACCGTGGACTTCCCGCCCGTCAACGCCCTCCCGGTGCGGGGCTGGTACGACCTGGCCGCCGCGGTCCGCGCCGCCGGGGCCGAACCCGAGGTGCGGTGCGTGGTGCTCACCGCCGCCGGACGCGGCTTCAACGCCGGCGTCGACATCAAGGAACTGCAGCGCAGCACGGACAAGGCGGCCCTCATCGGCGCCAACCGCGGCTGCTTCGAGGCGTTCGCCGCCGTCTACGACTGCGAGGTACCGGTGGTCGCGGCCGTGCACGGCTTCTGCGTGGGCGGCGGCGTCGGCCTGGTCGGCAACGCGGACGCCGTCGTGGCCAGTGACGACGCGACCTTCGGCCTGCCCGAGCTGGACCGGGGCGCGCTCGGCGCGGCCACCCACCTGGCCCGCCTGGTCCCGCAGCACCTGATGCGGACCCTGTACTACACCTCGCGCACCGTCACCGCCGCCGAGCTGCACCGGCACGGATCGGTGTGGCGGGTGGTCCCGCGTGAGCAACTCGACTCGGCGGCTCTTGAGTTGGCTCGTGAGATCGCCGCCAAGGACGGTCGGCTCATCCGTCTGGCCAAGGCGGCGATCAACGGCATCGACCCGGTCGACGTCCGCCGCAGCTACCGCTTCGAGCAGGGCTTCACCTTCGAGGCGAACCTCAGCGGCGTCGCCGACCGCGTACGCGACGCCTTCGGCACCACCGGCGCCTCGGGTACCTCAGGCACCTCAGGGAAGGAGCGGCAGGCGTGACCAGGGACAAGACGATGACCGCCGAGCAGGTCGTCGGCCGTCTCGCCAGCGGCATGACGATCGGCATCGGCGGCTGGGGATCGCGGCGCAAGCCCATGGCGCTGGTACGCGCACTGCTGCGTTCCGACATCACGGACCTCACCGTCGTCTCCTACGGCGGCCCGGACGTCGGCCTCCTCGCCGCGGCCGGCAAGATCCGCACCCTGGTCGCCGCGTTCGCGACCCTGGACTCCATCCCCCTGGAGCCGCACTTCACGGCTGCCCGGCAGCGGGGCGCCGTGGAGCTGGTGGAGCTGGACGAGGCCATGTTCATGGGGGGCCTGACCGCCGCGGCGCACCGGCTGCCCTTCCTGCCGATCCGGGCCGGTCTCGGCTCGGACGTGATGCGGGTCAACACCCACCTGCGCACGGTCACTTCGCCCTACGAGGACGCCGAGGAACTCGTCGCGGTCCCGGCCCTGCGGCTGGACGCGGCCCTGGTGCACCTCAACCGAGCGGACCCGCACGGCAACGCCCAGTACCTGGGCCCCGACCCGTACTTCGACGACCTGTTCTGCCAGGCCGCCGACGCCGCCTACGTCTCCTGCGAGCGGATCGTGGACACCGCGGACCTGCTCAAGGACGCCGTCCCGCAGACCCTGCTGATCACACGGCCGTTCGTGACCGGCGTGGTGGAGACCCCGAACGGCGCGCACTTCACCTCCTGCGTCCCCGACCACGACCGCGACGAGTCCTTCCAGCGTGCCTACGCGCGGGCCGCCCGCGACCCGGAGACCTGGCGGGCGTTCACCGAGCGCTTCCTCGCCGGTGACGAGGACGCCTACCAGGCCGCGGTCGCGGCCTTCCACGAGGAGGAAGCCCGATGACGGTGACCCGCGCCGAGTACTGCGTGGTGGCCTGCGCCGAGGCCTGGCGGGACGCGGGCGAGGTCCTGGCCGCCCCGATGGGCACCGTCCCCGCGATCGGGGCCCGCCTCGCGAAGCTGACCTTCGCGCCCGACCTGCTCCTGACCGACGGCGAGGCGCTGCTGACGGCGGGCGCCCCGGCGGTGGGCGCCGAGGCCGGGGTGGTCGAGGGCTGGCTGCCGTACCGCCGGCACCTGGCCCTGGTGGCCACCGGGCGGCGCCACGTGATGATGGGCGCAGCGCAGATCGACCGGTACGGCAACCAGAACATCTCCTGCATCGGAGACTGGGCCCGGCCGAAGCGGCAGCTGCTGGGCGTGCGCGGCGCCCCGGTCAACACCCTCAACAACCCGACCAGTTACTGGGTCCCGCGGCACTCCAGGCGGGTCTTCGTCGAGCGCGTCGACATGGTGTGCGGTGTCGGCCACGACCGAGCCGCCGAGGCCGGCCCCTCCGCGACCCGCTACCACCACCTCGCGCGCGTCGTCAGCGACCTGGGTGTGTTCGACTTCAACACGCCCGACCGCACGATGCGGCTGCGTTCCCTCCATCCCGGCGTCACCGCCGAGCAGGTCGCCGAGGCCACGGGCTTCACGCTCACGATCCCTGACGACGTGCCCTACACCCGCGAACCCACGGCCGGAGACCTGCGGTTGATCCGTGACGTCATCGACCCGGTGGGCCTGCGCGAGCACGAGGTGCCGGCGGCGTGACCGAGGCGACCATCGGCACTCCGCTGACGAAGCTGGTCGGTGTCCGGCACCCCCTCGTCCAGACGGGCATGGGCTGGGTGGCGGGCCCCCGCCTGGTGTCCGCCACCGCCGACGCCGGAGCCCTCGGCATCCTCGCCTCCGCCACCATGACGGTGGAGCAGCTCCGCTCGGCGGTCCGCCAGGTCAAGTCCCGTACGGACGCGCCGTTCGGGGTCAACCTGCGGGCGGACGCCGGCGACGCGGCCGAGCGGGTCCGGATCATCATCGGCGAGGGAGTGAAGGTGGCGTCCTTCGCGCTCGCGCCCTCGCGGGAGTCGATCGCGCGTCTCAAGGACGCCGGTGTCGTCGTCATCCCGTCCGTCGGCGCCCGGCGGCACGCGGAGAAGGTCGCCGCCTGGGGGGCGGACGCGGTGGTCGTGCAGGGCGGGGAGGGCGGCGGGCACACCGGCAGCGTCGCCACCACCGTGCTGCTCCCGCAGGTCGTGGACGCCGTCGGCATCCCGGTGATCGCGGCGGGTGGCTTCCACGACGGGCGCGGTCTGGTCGCCGCACTCGCCTACGGCGCCGCCGGGATCGCCATGGGCACCCGCTTCCTGCTCACCTCCGACAGCACCGTCCCCGACCCGGTCAAGGCCCGCTACCTGGCCGCCGCCGTCCAGGACGTCACCGTCACCACCAAGGTCGACGGTCTGCCGCACCGGATGCTGCGCAGCGAACTCGTCGACACGCTGGAGCGCTCCGGCCGGGCCGCGTCCCTGTGGCGAGCGGTCCGCCACGCTGCCGCCTTCCGGCGCGACACCGGTATGGGCTGGGCGGCGATGGTCCGCGACGGCCTGGCGATGAAGCACGGCAGGGAACTGACCTGGAGCCAGGTCCTGCTCGCCGCCAACACGCCCATGCTGCTCAAGGCCGCGATGGTCGACGGCCGCACCGACCTCGGCGTGATGGCCTCCGGGCAGGTCGCCGGGGTGATCGACGACCTGCCGTCCTGCGCCGAACTCGTCGACCGCATCATGGCCGAGGCGCATGCCGCGCTGCACCGGCTGACCCACCGGGAGTGAGCCGAGCGGGGCGGTGGGCGGCGGCTCTCGTGTCGTCGATAGCCGCCGCTCCCGTTGTCGCCGGCTCTCAGAGCCGCTCGATGATGGTGACGTTGGCCTGGCCGCCGCCCTCGCACATCGTCTGCAGGCCGTATCGGCCGCCCGTGCGCTCCAGTTCGTGCAGAAGCGTCGTCATGAGCTTGGTGCCGGTGGCGCCCAGCGGGTGGCCGAGCGCGATGGCGCCGCCGTTGACGTTGACCTTGTCCGGGTCGGCGCCGGTCTCCTTCAGCCAGGCCAGCACCACGGGCGCGAACGCCTCGTTGATCTCGACCAGATCGATGTCGTCGAGCGTCATCCCGGACTTCTTCAGTGCGTAAGCCGTGGCCGGGATCGGCGCGGACAGCATCCGGATCGGGTCCTCGCCGCGCACCGAGAGGTGGTGGACGCGGGCGCGCGGGGTCAGGCCGTGTTCCCGCACGGCCCGTTCGCTCGCCAGGAGGATGGCGGAGGCGCCGTCGGAGACCTGGGAGGAGCAGGCGGCGGTGATGCTGCCGCCGTCGATGACCGGCTTCAGCCCGGCCATCTTCTCCAGGCCGGTGTCGCGGCGCGGGCCCTCGTCGGTCGTCACCTCACCGTACGGGACGAGCTCACGGTCGAAGCGGCCCTCGTCGACGGCGCGGATCGCCCGCCGGTGGGAGCGCAGCGCGAACTCCTCCATGGCCCGGCGGGAGATGCCCCACTTCCGGGCGATCATCTCGGCGCCGGCGAACTGGTTGACCGGCCGGTCACCGTACCGGGCGCGCCAGCCCTCGGAGCCGGCGAAGGGGCCCTGGGTCAGGCCGAGCGGCTCGGCGGCCTGGCGGGTGGCGAAGGCGATCGGGACCATCGACATGTTCTGCACGCCGCCCGCGACCACCAGGTCCTGCGTGCCCGACAGCACCGCCTGGGCAGCGAAGTGCACGGCCTGCTGCGAGGAGCCGCATTGCCGGTCCACCGTCACGCCCGGCACCTCCTCGGGCAGGCCGGCGGCCAGCCAGCAGGTCCGGGCGATGTCGCCGGCCTGCGGGCCGACGGTGTCCAGGCAGCCGAGGACGACGTCCTCGACGGCCGCCGGGTCGGCGCCTGAGCGCTCCATCAGCGCCTTCAGCACGTGCGCGCCGAGATCGGCGGGGTGCACGGCGGACAGTCCGCCGCCCCGCCTGCCGACGGGGGTCCGGACCGCTTCGACGATGTACGCCTCGGCCATGGCCACTCCTTCTGAGGCTTCAGGGGACGATTGCCGGAGCCTGCGGGTCGATCCCGCGGCGGGATGCCCTCCCGCACCATCGACGGGTGACGGGCGGGCGATCTCCTCCGGGCCGTGCCGTCCGCCCGGCCGGTGCCATGAGGCGGCGACCCGGACGGTGTCGCCCCGGAAGCGGTACGTGGGCCGGACGTCGAGGTCATGCGGGCCTCACGCGTGCTGGCTGCTGACGGAGACGATCTCGCCGGTCATGTAGGAGGAGTAGCCGGAGGCCAGGAAGACGATCACGTTGGCCACCTCCCACGGCTCGGCGTACCGCCCGAACGCCTCGCGCGCGGTGAGCTCCTGAAGCAACTCGGGGGTGGTCACCTTGACCAGGTGCGGGTGCATGGCGAGGCTCGGCGCGACGGCGTTGACGCGGACACCGAACGCGGCGGCCTCCAGCGCCGCACACCGGGTCAGCGCCATCACGCCCGCCTTGGCGGCGGCGTAGTGCGCCTGCCCCCTCTGCGCTCGCCAGCCGATCACCGAGGAGTTGTTCACGATCACCCCTCCTCCGCCCTCGGCCTTCATCCGGCGCAGTGCGGCACGGGTGCAGCGGAACGTGCCGTTCAGAGTGACGTCGAGGACCTTCTCCCACTGCTCGTACGTCATGTCGACGAGGTCGGCGGTGCCGCCGAGACCGGCGTTGTTGACGACGACGTCCAGCCGCCCGTGCCGTTCCTCGGCGAGGTCGAACAACGCGGCGACCTGCGCCTCGTCGGTGACGTCACAAGGGAGCGCCGCGACGCGGTCCGCGCCGAAGGCGTCGGCCAGCTCCTCCGCGGACTCCTTCAGCCGGCGCGCGTGGGCGTCGGAGACGACGACCCGCGCGCCCTCCTCCAGCAACCGTCGCGCGGTCGCGCCACCGATCCCGGCCCCCGCGGCGGCGGTGACGACGGCACTACGGCCGTTCAGCAACGCGTGGCCGGGCACATACGGCGGCGGTGGGATCACGGGCGGGCCTCCTTCGGCGGGCCGAGGACGCGTTGCCGAGGGCGCGCTCGACGCTGCTCGTGGCGGCTCCGGACGGTCTCGACGGCTGACGTCCCGCACGTTAACCTACCAAACACTTGTTAGGGAAGGAGGGGGTCGGCGATGTCGACTGCCCGGACGGCACGTGGGCGGCGAGTCCCCTGCGAACGCGGCGGCCGCTTCGCCGTGGTCACGACGCACCGCCCGCAGCGGATGGACTCCGTCTCCGGCCCGCACCACCCCGCCCGCACGCGCGAAGCCGAGACCGCCGCCGACTCCCTCTTCGGCACGGGCGTCCGCGTGATGACGAAGGCGGCAGCCTGATGGACCTCTCCTTCTCGCCCTCGGATGACGCCTTCCGCGCCGAGGCCCGCGCCTGGCTCGCCGCCCATGTGCCCGACGCGCCGCTGCCCTCCCTGGAGACGGAGGAGGGCTTCGCGGCGCACCGGGACTGGGAGCGCACGCTGTTCACGGACCGCTGGTCGGTGGTCTCCTGGCCCGAGGAGTACGGCGGCCGGGCCGCCTCCCTCTTCGAGTGGCTGATCTTCGAGGAGGAGTACTACGCGGCCGGGGCCCCCGGGCGGGTCGGCCAGAACGGCATCAACCTGCTGGCCCCGACCCTCTACGAGCACGGCACACCGGAGCAGCGCGCCCGCGTCCTGCCGCCGATGGCGAGCGGCGAGGTCGTCTGGGCCCAGGCCTGGTCCGAGCCGGAGGCCGGATCCGATCTCGCCGCACTGCGTTCGACGGCTCGGCGGACCCACGGCGGCTGGCTGCTGTCCGGCCAGAAGACCTGGTCATCGCGGGCCGCGTTCGCCGACCGCGCCTTCGGCCTGTTCCGCAGCGACCCGCACACGGACAAGCCCCACCAGGGCCTGACCCACCTGATGTTCCCGCTGGACGCGGACGGCGTGACCGTACGCCCCATCGGGCGCCTGGACGGCAAGCCGGCCTTCGCCGAACTCTTCCTCGACGAGGTCTTCGTGCCCGACGAGGACGTCATCGGCGAGCCCGGGCAGGGCTGGCGGGTGGCGATGAGCACGGCCGGCAACGAGCGCGGCCTCACCCTGCGCAGTCCGGGCCGTTTCACGGCCGCCGCCGACCGTCTCACCGCGCTGTGGCGCACCACGGCCGACCCGTCCGACACGGCACTGCGCGACCGGGTCGCCGACGCGGTCGTCGGGGCCCGCGCCTACCGGCTGTTCACGTACGCGAGCGCCTCCCGCCTGGCGGCGGGCGGATCGATCGGCGCGGAGTCGAGTCTGAACAAGGTGTTCTGGTCGGAACTGGACATCGCCCTGCACGAGACCGCCTTGGACCTCCTCGGCCCGTACGGCGAACTCGCCGACGTCGCGGCGGACGCGCCGGCGCACGGCGGCTGGGCCGAGGGTTACACCTTCTCTCTGGCCGGGCCGATCTACGCCGGCACCAACGAGATCCAGCGCGACATCATCGCCGAGCGGCTGCTCGGCCTGCCGAAGGGACGCCGGTGATGCGGTTCCTCCTCGACGAGGAGCAGCGGGAGTTCGCTCGCTCGCTGGACGGCATGCTGACGGTGGCAGGGACCCCGGCTGTCGTCCGCGCCTGGTCGACCGGAGACCACGGTCCCGGGCGGGCACTGTGGGCCCGCGTGGCGAACGCCGGAGTCTTCGCCCTGGCCGTCCCGGAGGAGCACGACGGGCTGAGCGCGCGCCCCGTGGAACTCGCCGTCGCCTTCACCGAGTTGGGGCGACACGCGGTTCCCGGCCCCCTGGTGGAGACGGTGGCCGTGGCCGCGCTCCTCGGCCGCCTGGACGACACGGCTCTGGCCAAGGCCTGGCTGCCTGGCATCGCCTCCGGCGAGACCGCCGCCTCGCTGTGCCTGCTGACGCCCGACAGCCCGTACGCCCTGGACGCGGACGCCGCCGACGCCGTCTTCGTCGTGACCGAGGACACCCTGCGCGTGGCGGAGTCGGCGGGGCCCGTCCAGCCGTCGGCCGACCCGGCGCGCCGACTGGCCCGCCCGCTCGGCGGAACCGTCCTGGCCCGGGGCCCGTCGGTGCGGATGGCCGCCGCCCACGCCGCCGACATCGCGTCCCTGGCCGTCGCCGCCCAGGCCCTGGGCCTCGGCCGGGCCCTGCTCGACCGCACGGTCGACCACGTGAAGCAGCGCACCCAGTTCGGCCGCCCGATCGGGGCATTCCAGGCGGTGAAGCACCGCCTGGCCGACGTACTGATCGCGCTGGAATTCGCGCAGCCGCTGGTGTACGCCGCGGCCCTTTCCCTGACAGAGGGCGGGCCGGACACCCATCGCGCCGTCGCGGCGGCGAAGCTGGCGGCGGGCGAGGCTGCCTACGGTGCCGCCCGCGCGGCCCTGCAATGCCACGGTGCCCTCGGCTACACAGGGGATCTGGACCTGTCCCTGTGGATCCGCAAGGCCCGCGCCCTGCGCACCGCCTGGGGAACGCCGGCGGACTGCCGCGCGCGCGTGCTCCAGGACTGACGGGCGGCGGCGTCCATGTCTGCATCGTCCTCAACCTGCTGCGCCGACTCGGAGGGCCGACCGGCACCAGCATCCACGGACGGGACGGCGCCGGGGAGCTCAGCCGGGCCCTGGCGGCACGCGGAGCAACAGCACCTCCGCTGGCCTGGCAGGGCTGCGCGCAGGGCGAAGCCCCGTAGTGGTTCCTTCTGAGGGGGCCGCCGCGCCTGACGTCATCCCTCTTGCCCGGCACGCCACGCCGCAGGCCAGGCCGCGGCCTCCGCGGGATTTCAATAGGCTTGCATGGTCAGCAGGTCGCGTGCCTCCGGGAACGCCGAGCCACCGCCACGAACGCCGTCATGCCGGTCACCGGCCACGGTCAGGACCCGCGGCAGGACATCGGCGACCGAGTACACGGTGGTGTCCAGTGGTGGAGAAGCGGATGAAGGAGCTCAGCGCAAGCCACGACGATCCGTTCGCCCCGCACCTCGCTGCCTCGGCGGTGCTCGACGACCGGGGAGCAGTGGTCGGATGGAACCGGCGGGCTCAGGACCTGCTCGGCTACCCGGACACCGCCGTGATCGGTCGTCCGGCGTTCGAGGTCCTTGTCGATCCTCGTGACCGGCCGGCTGTCACCGAGGCCGCCGCGAACTGCCGCAGTGCCGGTTGCTGGGTCGGCGTGCTCAGACTGCGCCACTGTGACGGGCGGCTCGTGGAGCTCGGGCTCAGGGCTCATGAGCTGTCCCGCGATGGCCGGGTCCGTGAGTGGTTCCTTGCCGGGGCACGCGCGGATGACGTCCTCGAATGGCAAAGGGACCGCGCGGTTCTCGCCGGGTTGTACCGCCAGTGCCCGATCGGCTTGGTCGTCCACGGCCCCGACCTGAGGATTCTCCGGGTCAACCGCGCCGTCGAACGGTTCAGCGGCGTCCCGGCAGCGGATTTTCGGGGGCTGCCCACCGGGCGGATGCTCCTCCCCGACGACGCGCGCAAGGCTGTGGACCGGGTGCGCCAGGTGATGGACACCGGAAGGCCCCTGGTCTACTCCGAGCAGTTCGCTCGCCTGGAGCAGGATCCGGCACGCGAGCGGGTCGCGTTGGTGTCGTCCTTCCGGATGGAAGACCCCTCGGGCCGCGTCCTGGGTGTGGCCGAGATGATCGAGGACATCACCGAACGCCATCGGGCCCAGCGTCGGCTCGCCCTTCTCGACCAGGCCGGCAGCCGTATCGGAACCACTCTCGACGTGGCCGAGACCGCCCGGGAACTCGCCGAGATGATGGTGCCTCACCTCGCCGACCACGCGTCCGTGGACCTGCTTCAGCCGGTCACGCGCGGTGAGGAACCGACGCGCGCCCTTGCGGGGCCCGTGGTCCGACTGGGGACCTGCGGCGTCGGTGCCCAGCACCCCAGCCCGCCCCACCCCCACGGTGACCCCGTGGAGTTCGGGCCCGACACGCCGCAGGCCGCATGCCTGGCCGAGGGACGGCCCGTCCTGGAGCCGGTTGTCCCGCCCGGCTGGTTCTCGGCGGAAGACCGTCGGGGTGCCCACGCTCCGGATCCGGGCTCTCACTCCCTGATCGTGGTGCCTCTTGCCGCGCGTGGCCTGGTGCTCGGTGTGATGACCCTGTGGCGCTCCCATCGCCCCGATGCCTTCGAGGCGGACGATCTCACCCTCGCCCAGGAACTCGCCTCGCGCGCCGCCGTCGCCATCGACAACGCCCGGCGCTTCACCCAGCAGCAGCAGACCGCGTTCGCCTTGCAGAGCAGCCTCCTGCCCCGGGCGGTTCCGGCCCAGTCGGCCGTCGAGGTGGCCCTGCGGTACCTGCCGGCCAGCGCCGGCCCGGGTCTGGGCGGCGACTGGTTCGACGTCATTCCCCTGTCCGGGGCCCGGGTCGCGCTCGTCGTCGGCGACGTGGTGGGTCGCGGCATCCACGCCGCGGCGACCATGGGCCGGCTGCGCACCGCCGTCCACACCCTCGCCAGTCTCGACCTGGAACCGGACGAGGTCCTCTCCCGCCTTGACGACCTGGTCGATCTGCTGGCGGCCGAACAGGAGGCAGTCGGCGAACGGCCCGTGGGGGAGCAGGTCGTCGGCGCCACCTGCCTGTACGCCGTGTACGACCCGGTCTCCGGACGCTGTTCCGTGGCCCGCGCCGGGCATCCGCCGCTCGTGGTGACCGCTCCGGATGGTCAGGTGTCTCTCCTCGACCTGCCCGCATGCCCACCGCTCGGCCTGGGCGGCCTGCCGTTCGAGGCCCGGGACATCGAACTGGCCGAGGGAAGTCTGCTGTGCCTGTACACCAACGGAATCATCGGCGAACGCCACCTCGATGCCGACGTCGGCCTGACGAAGCTGTGTGCAGCGCTCACCCACCCCGCGGGCGCGCTGGAACGCACGTGCCAAGCGGTGGTCGACGCCCTTGTGCCCTCGCGCCCCAGCGACGATGTCGTACTGCTGATCGCCCGCACGCGCATGCTGCCGTCGGACGATGTCGCCTCCTGGCTACTGCCGCCGGGGCCCACCAGCGCCGCCCGGGCCAGGGCGCTGACCACGGCCAAGCTGACCGAGTGGGGTCTGGAGCACCTGGCGTTCACCACCGAGTTGATCGCCAGCGAACTGGTCACCAACGTCTACCGCTCCGCCGACGGTCCTGCGACCCTGCGGTTGATCCGCGAGCGGTGTCTGATGTGCGAGGTCAGCGACACCAGCCACACCTCACCACACCTGCGCCAAGCCCGCACGACCGACGAGGGCGGGCGGGGCCTGTTCCTGGTGGCCCAGATGACCGAACGCTGGGGTACCCGCTACACCCGGGAGGGCAAGACCGTGTGGACCGAACAACCGCTGACCGGCACGCCCGTCTGACCGTCTTCGCGGCCAGCGCGGGAGGCCGCCCGGAGCCGGCCCGCCCACGCCGCCGTGGTCACTCGGCCGTGGCGAGCAGCCGTGCCTCGCTCTCCTCGTACAGGCGCCGGTGCTCACGGCTGTCGGCGGCGCGACGCCGGTGGTCGAGGCGGCTGCCCAGCCAGCCTGCGAGGTAGCCGAACGGAATGGAGACCAGTCCGGTGGTCTGCATGGGGAACAGGTCGAAGTCGGCATTCGGGAAGACGGCGGACGGCGTGCCCGAAACGGCCTTCGAGAAGACCATGAGCAGCAGGGCGCCGGCCGCGCCGCCGTAGAGGGTGGCGAGCAGGCCGGTGCGCGTGAATCCTCGCCAGAACAGGGCACCATACCGACTGGTTGGGATGTCGGTAAGCCCGCCGTGGGTCACGTCTGCGCATCGAAGTCCAGGGACCGTGCCACTGAAAGCCGGTCATGATGACCCCTTCGCCCCGACGGGCCGGGTCCTGGCCTCTCCCCGCTGCAGGCGCCACGAGAGGGTGGGTGTCACTGACCGCCGGGCCTCGCGCGCGTCGGCCCTGTGAGGGGCGGTGTCCCTGACGTGGTTGGCCTCGTGCGAACCGGACAGCGGTACCTTCGACCTCAACCTGATCAACAACGAGGTCTTCTTCGCGAATACCGCCTACGACTACATGGTCATCGAGGAGTTGTCCGCGGAACTGCCCAAGAACCTGGCAGACCCCGCCCGCCGGAAGACCTGGATGGCGGAGTTCCTCACCCGCCGGGGTGCGCTCACCGATCCCGACGGCTGGCTGGGCAGTGGTCGCTCGGTCCGGACGGTCCTCCCGTCGCGGGCGTGACGGGTGACCCACCGCCCGGACGGCTGGGCCAACAGGAACAGGCCGCCTCGGCCCTCGTCGGCCGCTGCGGGCCCTGGCACGGGCGGGGGAGGTGCTGCGAGTGTGGGGGACCTCGCGGGTGAGGTCCCCGTCGGCCCGGGTCGACCAGAAGGAGGGGGAAGCAGGCCGGAGCCCGTCCTACTCCTGCTCGGGAACGGCCAAAAGAGCTGCCCAGTGATCTCCTTGCTGCGTGTTACGGCGCCCTGGGCCCGATACGAGACCCGGCTGCCGAACACCGGCGTGGATGGCTCCGGGGCATCACACTGACATCGCACCTGCGCGACGTGTCGAAGGAGAGCTGGGGTACCAGTGGGAGACACCCATCCGCTGTGGAGGGCGCCTGACCGGCATCCTGCCTGGTCAGGCGCCCTCCTTCTGTGTCTAGAAGAAGCCCAGCTTCTTCGGCGAGTAGCTCACCAGCAGGTTCTTCGTCTGCTGGTAGTGCTCCAGCATCATCTTGTGCGTCTCGCGTCCGATCCCGGACTGCTTGTATCCGCCGAACGCGGCGTGTGCCGGGTAGGCGTGGTAGCAGTTCGTCCAGACGCGGCCGGCCTGGATCGCCCGGCCCGCGCGGTACGCCGTGTTGATGTCCCGGGTCCACACTCCGGCCCCGAGGCCGTACGACGTGTCGTTCGCGATCTTGATGGCGTCGTCGAAGTCGTCGAAGGAGGCCACCGAGACGACCGGTCCGAAGATCTCCTCCTGGAAGATCCGCATACGGTTGTCGCCCTCGAAGACGGTCGGCTGAACGTAGTAGCCGCCCTTCAACTCGCCGTCGTATTCGGCGCGTTCACCGCCCGTGAGGACCTTGGCGCCCTCCTGCCGGCCGATGTCGATGTAGGAGAGGATCTTCGCGAGCTGCTCGCCGGACGCCTGGGCGCCGATCATCGTGTCGGTGTCGAGGGGGTGACCGGGCTTGATCAGCTCGGTGCGGGCGACGGCGGCCTGGAGGAAGTCGCCGTAGTTGCCGCGCTGGATCAGGCCGCGGGACGGACAGGTGCACACCTCGCCCTGGTTCAGCGCGAACATCGTGAAGCCTTCGAGGGCCTTGTCGCGCAGGTCGTCGTCCTTCTCCCACACGTCGTCGAAGAAGATGTTCGGCGACTTGCCGCCCAGTTCCAGCGTGACCGGCTTCAGATTCTCCGCGGCGTACCGCATGATCAGCCGGCCGGTCGACGTCTCGCCCGTGAACGCGACCTTCGCCACCCGCGGGCTGGACGCGAGCGGCTTGCCCGCCTCCTCGCCAAAACCGTTGACGATGTTCAGCACGCCCGGCGGCAGCAGGTCCGCGACCAGGCTCATCCAGTAGTGCAGCGACACCGGGGTCTGCTCGGCGGGCTTGATGACGACGGCGTTGCCCGCCGCGAGGGCCGGCGCGAGCTTCCACGCCGCCATCAGGATCGGGAAGTTCCACGGGATGATCTGCGCGACCACACCGAGCGGCTCGTGGAAGTGGTAGGCCACGGTGTCGTCGTCGACCTCGCTGAGCGCCCCCTCCTGCGCGCGGACCGCACCGGCGAAGTAGCGGAAGTGGTCGATGGCCAGCGGAATGTCCGCCGCCAGCGTCTCACGGACCGGCTTGCCGTTCTCCCAGCTCTCGGCCACCGCCAGCGGCTCCAGGTACGCCTCCATGCGGTCGGCGATCTTCAGCAGGATGTCGGAGCGCTCGGTCGCCGACGTCCGGCCCCAGGCGGGCGCGGCGGCGTGCGCCGCGTCCAGCGCCCGCTCCACGTCCTCCGCCGTCCCGCGTGCCACCTCCGTGAACGGCTGCCCGTTCACCGGAGACGGGTTCTCGAAGTACTGCCCCCGCGCCGGGGGCACGTACTCGCCGCCGATGAAGTGGTCGTAGCGCGCCTGGTAGGAGACGATCGCGCCCTCGGTTCCGGGCGCCGCGTAACGGGTCATGGTGGCCTGCCTCCTTCAGCAGCGCTGCCCGCCGTTGGGCAGCTCTCCGCCGGAGGCTAGGGAAGCGGACGTTGCAGGGACGTTGCGGTGGGGGTGGTGGCCGCGGTGGTGTGGTGGCGGCCGGTCTACCGGCGGGACCATCCGTCCGGCACCGCCAGCTCCGACTCCAGTGCTCTCAGCCGGGCCCGGACCGCCGCCGTCGGGCGCGCCGCCGCCAGCGCCCGCCAGACGTCGAGGTCGTCCTCACCCCACGGCGCGTGCACCCAGTCCGCCAGCAGGTCGGGGTCACCGCGGGCGATCAGCGCGGCGCGCAGGCCGTCGGCCAGGCGACCCCGAAGCCGCGCCACAGCCGGCGCCTGCGACGCCGGCAGCAGCGGTCCGGCGTACGCCGTCACGGCGGCCGTGACCGCCCCGGCCGCCAGCCGCCGTTCCACGACGGCGACGTCCGACTCGACGGGAACGGTGAGCCGGTAGGGACGCGAGGCCAGCAGCCCCGGCCCGAGGATCCCGCGCAACCGGGCGAGTTCGGCCCTCAGGGTCACCGGCGTCACCGACTCGTCCTCGTACAGCGCGCACATCAGCTCGTCACCGGTCATGCCCTCCGGGTGACGGGCCAGCAGGACCAGGATCTCGCTGTGCCGGCGGCTGAGGCGCAGCCCGCGGCCACCGGTGGTGAAGTGCGCCTCGTCCCGGCCCAGCACGGTCAGCTCCGGCACGGCGGTGCCCGGCCGTTCGGGGGCGAGCAGCGCGAGGTGGGACTCGGCGGCCCGGGCGACCGCTTGGACGAAGCCGAGACTGTGGGGATGGGCCAGCCCGTCCCCGCCGGTGATGTCGACCGCGCCCAGCACCCGCCCGGTCCGCGGATCGTGCACCGGAGCCGCCGCGCACGTCCACGGCTGCACCCGCCGGATGAAGTGCTCGGCCGCGAACACCTGTACCGGCCGGTCCACGGCGACCGCCGTACCCGGTGCGTTCGTCCCGACCGCGCTCTCCGCCCACCGCGCGCCCGGCACGAAGTTCATCCGCCCCGCCTTCCGCCGCGTCGCGGGATGGCCCTCGACCCACAGCAGCCTGCCGTGCGCGTCGCACACCGCCAGGAGGTGTTCCCCGTCGGCGGCGAACGTGCCCATGAGCTCACGGAACAGCGGCATCACCCGCGCCAGCGGATGCTCCGCCCGGTAGGCGCCGAGGTCACCGTCCGTCAGCTCCACACTCGCCGTGCCGTCGGGGCCGACGCCGGCCCGCGCCGATCGCCGCCACGAGTCGGCCACCACGGCCCGCACCGGCCGCGGGACCGTGCCCGCGACGGTGAACGTCTCGTGCGCCCGCCGCAGTATCCGTACACGCTCGGCAGGGTCGGCCCCCGGCTCCAGGGCCACCCAGGGATCGGTCAACTCGGCCTCCCGGAAGGCGATGCGGCTGGGGACATCGTCACTCCGGGTGTGGACGCCGACAACCGTTTGGACGGGCCTCACCCGAAAGGGGGTCCGGTTCTGCGCGCCCCCCTCCGGTCGATTGCCCGGCAGGCGGACTCGACGAGTCTCAGGGCGATCAGCCCTCAGGCGGCCTCGACCAGTCTCATGTAGCGGGTCCGGTCCCAGTTGTCGCCGGGATCGGTGGGGTCCGTGCCCGGCACCTCGTGGTGGCCGATGATGTGGGCGCGGTCCCTGGGGATGCCGTACCGGTCGCAGACGGATGCCGTCAGCCGGGCCGACCGCTCGTAGAGGGCTTCGGTGAAACAGTCCGGCCGGTCCACCCACCCTTCGTGTTCGATGCCGATGCTGCGCGTGGTGTACCTCCAGTTCCCCGCGTGCCAGGCGACGTCGGACTCCCGCACGCACTGCGCCACATGACCGTCGGCGGAACGCACGACGTAGTGCGCGGACACCTTCTTCCGCGGGTTCTGGAAGACGGCCAGGGCCTGGGCGTAAGCGGTCTGCGAGACGTGGATGACGACGCGGTCGATGGGGTGGAGCCGGGGCCGGTTCGACGTCGTGCAGGTGGAGGGCGTCGCAGGCTGCCATTCGGCGAGGGGGTGGTCGACGGCCGCGGTCCGCGCGCCGGCCCGGGCGTCGGAGAGGAACGCGTAGGGCACAGCGGCGAGGGCCGCGCCCTTCAGGATCCGCCGCCTGCCCGGCAGGGGGCTTGCTCGTTCCACGGGTGCTGCCTTTCGGAATGAGGCCTGCGGGGTTCGCCGACCCAGGCGGCCGTACGACGGAGCGCCGACGAACCTGCTTCGTCCACTGGTTACCGCTTCCGCTACCGGGGGCTCAGCCCCGCAGCAGCGCCGCGGTCTCCCGCAGCCGCGCGTGCAGTCCGCGGTGTGTCTCGCGAGCCGGGAGCCACTCCTTTCGGATCTTGGCCACGCACGTGTAGTTGGTGTCGCACACGTTGGCCAGTGGCGACTCGACGGCTTGCGTTGCGAACTGGTACGCGTCCAGCTCGCTGAACCCGTAGTCGCGCACCAGCCACTGCACCAGGTCGAGCTGGGATATGCGGAACGCGTCCTCCAACGGCCGGGCCGAACCGGTCGAGACGATGTGCGTGTCCGACTCGATGCGCGGCCAGGGCGTGGCCAGGCCTTTGAGCAGTTCGACGATCACCACCGTGTCCATCGCGCACTCCACGGCGACCCCGCAGGTCTCGCCCTCACCCTGACGGGCGTGCCCGTCGCCGAGACTCAGCAGCGCACCCTGGACGTTCACCCCGAGATAGCAGGTGACTCCGGCCCGCATCTCGGGCGTGTCCATGTTGCCGCCGTGCGCGTCGGGCACCAGGGCCGACCGCACTTCCAGGTTGGCCGGTGCCACGCCGACCGTGCCGTGCATCGGGTCGAGGGGCAGCTCGGCTTCGATGTCGCTGTCGTGGGCCCGGAACAGCGCCGTACGTCGGGCACGGTCCAACTGCCAGATCCACACTTTCTCCGGGAGAGGGGGCTGCAACCCGGCCGTGGTGTGGGTCGACGTCAGCGCGCCGAAGAGGGGGACCGTGGTCGACGCGGCCCAGTCACGCGCGGGTTCGATCGACACGAAGTGCACCGCCACCGTGTCGCCCGGCTCCGCTCCCTCGATGTGGAAGGGCCCGGTCTGCGGATTGAGGAAGGGGAACTCGCAGACCTCCGACACCAGATCCTTCTCGGAGCGCACCCGCCCCGCGAAGCAGTCCTCCGTGTACAGGTCGAGGACCGTCCCGGGCGCGATGCGCGCGACGGGCGGCGCGCCGCCGAACGTCCAGGCGTAGTCGCCCGCTCGGGCCGCACGGTCAGGATGCGCGGATCGCTCATGCTGCACAGCTCCGTTCTGGAAGGCCGTTGGAGCCGGGGACGCCGAGGCCGGCGTGACCGGTTGCGGGAATGCGTCCGGCACGAGAGTGCAGGAGGCGTCCGCGTGGATCACGTTACGGCGCTTGCCGGAGCGGCAGAAGCAACCGTCGGGTCCGGTGGACGAGCCGGCGACTGTGGACAACTCGCTCACCCGAAGGGGGAGTTCCGGACCTCAGCGACGGTCGAGCCCGAGTCGTACGGATTCCCGGCACCCTGACCGCCGTCCGGTGGCAGACCTGCCCACCCGGCCGCCTCACCGGGACCTTCGTGCATCGGCTCGTCCGCTCGTCCGCTCGTCCGCTCGTCCGCTCGTCGGACGACCGGGGCCGTCCGCCCGCTCGCCAGGCCCACCACAATGGCCGGTCCGCCCATCTGACCGCGCGCGACGTCCCTGCCCCGCCGCCGAGGTCCGGGAAGCACCGGCATCAGCCGCGCTCCGCCACCACCGCCGGATCGTCCAGCACGCTCCGCACCACGGAGTGCGCCGCCCCGAGCAAGGGCCCCTCCGGGCCCAGGCGCGACACGGACACCGGGCAGGGCGGCCCCGCCGTGCGCCGGGCGAGTTCGGCCTCGAGCGACGGCAGCAGCCAGGGCGCGAGGCCGGCCAGGGCGCCGCCGAGTACGACGCCCTCGGGGTCCAGCAGATTGAGCGCCCCGGTCAGGGCGACGCCGAGCGCGGTTCCCGCCTCGCGCAGGGCCAGTCGTACGTCCTCGTCGCCGTCCGCCGCGCGGCCCGCGAGCAGTCCGACGCGGTCCTCGCCCGGCTCGAGGCCGGCCGCGCGCAGCACCGCCTCCTCGCCGGCGTACTGCTCCAGGCAGCCGCGCCCGCCACACACGCACTGCGGCCCGTCGGGATGGACCGGCACGTGGCCCAGCTCGCCCGCGAAGCCGCGGGTGCCGCGGAGCAGGCTGCCGTCCACGACCAGCGCGGCGCCGATGCCGATCTCGGCCGACACGTGCAGGAAGTCCCGCGGGGTGTCCGCCCCGAGCCACAGTTCGGCGAGTCCGCCGAAGTTGGCCTCGTTGTCCACGAGCAGCGGGAACTCCGCGGGCAGCAGCACGCCCAGGTCGACGTCGTGCCAGTCGAGGTTGGGGGCGCGGACGACGGTGCGGGCGTCGCGGGCCACCAGACCGGGGACGGCGACGGCAAGACCGGCCGGCCACAGGCCTTCGCCCTGCGCCTCCGTGACGACCTCGCGCACCAGCCGGGAGAGTTCTTCGATCACGGGTTCGGGGGAGCGGCCCCGGTTCGTGCCGTGCCGTTCGGCGCGCGCCCGCACCTCGCCGCGCAGGTCCACGGCGCAGACCGCGAGGTGGTCGACACCGATCTCGGCGCCTATCCCGGCCGGACCGCGCCCGCTGACGGCGAGCGCCGACCCGGGCCGGCCCACCCGGCCGGGGCGCTCGGGGCCCAGCTCCTCCAGCAGGCCGGTGCGTATGAGTTCGTCGACGAGGGTGGACACCGCCGCTCGGGTCAGGCCGATGCGCGAGGCGACCGCTGCCCGGGAGAGCGGTCCCTCGGAGCTGACGGCGTGCATCACCCGGGACAGGTTGCGGCGGCGCATGCCCTGTTGCGTGTCGGGGAGCGCGCGCCCGGGGCCGGTCGGGCGAGCCTCGTGCGGCGGTGCGGTCATGCCTCCGTCGATTCCTAGTGCGCGTGCGTGCCCCGCTCCAGCAGCGGGGCCGCGTCGGAGAGTACCCCGGCAATCCTGGACAGGGCCGCCTCGTCCCGTTCCACGGCGTCGAGGACCGGGCCGCGCGTGGTGTTCCAGCGCCGGGCCACGGCCGCCGGGTCCTCGCCGGTCAGCAGCCCGGCCGCCTGTGCCGCGGCCCCCAGCGCGACCAGCTCCCTGGCCTCGGGGATCTGCACCGGTCGGCCGGACAGCCGGCGTACGGTCTGCTGCCAGGCCGTGCCGCGCGCGCCGCCGCCGATCAGCAGCAGCGGGGCCGAGCGGTCCGCGTCCTCGTCGAGGACCAGGTCGAGCGCGCCGAGCAGGGAGTGCACGGCACCGTCGTAGGCGGCCTGCAGGAGCTGGCCGGCGGTGGTGTCGTGGCGCAGGCCGTGCAGCAGGCCGGAGGCCCGCGGCAGGTTCGGGGTGCGTTCGCCGTCCAGGTAGGGCAGGAGGGTGAGGTCCGCGGTGGGTTCGACGGCCTCGCGGTCGACGCCCAGCAGGGCCGCGACACGGTCGACGGCGAGCGTGCAGTTCAGGGTGCAGGCCAGCGGCAGCCAGTCGCCGTGGGCGTCGGCGAAGCCGGCCACCGTGCCGGTCGGGTCGGTGGGGCGCCGCCTCGACACCGCGTACACCGTGCCCGAGGTGCCCAGACTCAGCACCGGAGTGCCGGGGCGCAGGCCGAGCCCCAGAGCGGCCGCGGCGTTGTCGCCGGTGCCCGGAGCGACCAGGGTGCCCCTGGAGAACGGCAGGTCGTGGCTGTCACGCACGGTGCCCGCGACCTCGCCGGGCCGCACCACGCGCGGCAGCAGCGCCGGGTCGAGCCCCACGTGGGCGAGGATGTCGTCGTCGTACGCCTCGGGGCCGGACGCCCACCAGCCGGTGCCGGAGGCGTCGCCCCGGTCGGTCGTGCCCTCGCCCGTCAGCCGCTCGGTGAGGTAGTCGTGGGGGAGCCGGACGGCCTTCGTGGCGCGCAGGGCCTCCGGCTCGTTCTCGGCCAGCCAGGCCCACTTGGTGACGGTGAAGGAGGCGGCCGGGACGGACCCGGTGCGTTCCGCCCAGAACTTCGCGCCGCCGAGTTCCTCGGTCAGCCGGCGCGCCTGCGGGGCCGAGCGGACGTCGTTCCACAGCAGCGCCGGCCGTACCGGTTCGCCGTGCTCGTCCAGCGTCACGAGCCCGTGCTGCTGCCCGCCGATCGACACCGCGGCGGCCTCGTGGGCCGCGTCACCGCACTGGCGCAGCGCCTCACACAGGGCGTCCCACCACTGGCACGGGTCGCTTTCCCGGCCGGCGCCGGACGACACCGTGTGCGGCGCCTGGCCGCTCGCGACGACCTGACCGGTGGCCGCGTCGACGACCAGCACCTTGGTGGACTGGGTGGATGTGTCCACGCCGACGACGAGCGGACCCTCGGCTGCTGACATCGGGCTCTCCCTAAGTTTTTCCGCGGCTCTGCGGGATCTGTCTTCCCAGAGATGCGTCCGCATACTAATTTGTAAACGGCCATGACGAAATAGTCTGCAAGCAAGGAGCCGCGGCATGAGCTACCAGCCCACCCCCGACGACAGGTTCACCTTCGGTCTGTGGACCGTCGGCTGGCAGGGACGGGACCCGTTCGGGGACGCCACGCGGCGCGCCCTGGACCCGGTCGAGACGGTGCAGCGTCTGAGCGAGCTGGGCGCGTACGGCGTGACCTTCCACGACGACGACCTCATCCCCTTCGGATCCTCCGACACCGAGCGCGAGGCGCACGTCAAGCGCTTCCGGCAGGCTCTGGACGCCACCGGCATGACCGTGCCGATGGCCACCACCAACCTCTTCACGCACCCGGTCTTCAAGGACGGCGCGTTCACCGCCAACGACCGCGACGTGCGCCGTTACGCCCTGCGCAAGACGATCCGCAACGTCGACCTGGCCGTCGAGCTCGGCGCGAAGACCTACGTCGCCTGGGGCGGCCGTGAGGGCGCGGAGTCCGGTGCCGCCAAGGACGTGCGCGTGGCCCTCGACCGCATGAAGGAGGCCTTCGACCTCCTCGGCGAGTACGTCACCTCGCAGGGCTACGACCTGCGCTTCGCCATCGAGCCCAAGCCGAACGAGCCGCGCGGCGACATCCTCCTGCCCACCGTCGGCCACGCGCTGGCGTTCATCGAGCGCCTGGAGCGCCCGGAGCTGTACGGCGTCAACCCGGAGGTCGGCCACGAGCAGATGGCGGGCCTGAACTTCCCGCACGGCATCGCCCAGGCGCTGTGGGCGGGCAAGCTCTTCCACATCGACCTCAACGGCCAGTCCGGCATCAAGTACGACCAGGACCTGCGCTTCGGCGCCGGCGACCTGCGCTCCGCGTTCTGGCTGGTCGACCTCCTGGAGAGCGCCGGCTACACCGGCCCGCGCCACTTCGACTTCAAGCCGCCGCGCACCGAGGACCTGGACGGCGTGTGGGCGTCGGCCGCGGGCTGCATGCGCAACTATCTGATCCTGAAGGAGCGTGCCGCCGCCTTCCGCAACGACCCCGAGGTCCAGCAGGCCCTGCGCGACGCCCGCCTGGACCAGCTGGCCCAGCCCACCGCCGCCGACGGCCTGGAGGCCCTGCTGGCCGACCGCTCCGCCTTCGAGGACTTCGACGTCGAGGCGGCCGCCGCCCGTGGCATGGCCTTCGAGCGCCTCGACCAGCTGGCCATGGACCACCTGCTCGGCGCCCGAGGCTGACCGCGGCACGCACGCGCGCGTGGGTGCGGCCCGGCACGGCCCTGGAGCCTGCCGCCGCATGCACCCGCGCGCGTGGCCACACCCGCGCGCGTGGCCGTGCCGTGCGCTCACACGGAACGCTGTGCCCGCAGGCGCGTTGCAGGCGACGGGCACACGTGCGGTGCAGGCGGCCGACGCGGCGCGATCACCCTCGCGGGTCGCACGTCGCCCATGGTGTCCGAGGGCCGCGGGGTCGGGCACCAACCCACGCGCGCGTGCCGAGCCGCACGCACGTCGCGTTTCCGGTCTTCGCCGCATCGCATACGCCGGAATCATGCGGTCCGTGCCATGAGGCCGTACCAACTTCCGTGCGGGGGTCGCGCCCCGGCCGGTCCGCGGCGACTCTGGACCGTATGGCCACGCCGCCCGTACCGCCCCGACCGCCCGGCCCGCCGGGTGACACGCCGCCCCCAGGCGGTTTCGGACCGCCTCCCTCAGGCTTCGGCCCCGACCACGACGGGGGAGGGGGCGGTCGGCCCCCGTCTCTCCCGCCGGATCCGCCGGGCGGCCCGGGGAGGCGCAACCCCCTGTTCGCCGTACTCGTGCTGCTGGTCGCCGCCGCAGCCGTCGTCGCCGTGGTGTTGATGGCTTCGGGAAGCGACGACTCGCCGGACGAGCGACCGTCGGCGGGCACCAGCTCCTCTCCCGCCCCCTCCGTCAGCCTGCCGATCGAGCTGCCCAGCGGCCTGCCGAGCGAGCTGCCCTCACAGTTCCCCTCCGAGTTCCCGACGGCGCTTCCGACCACGCTTCCGACCGAGGTGCCGAGCGACCTCGAGTCACTCCTGCCGTCCTTGGACGAACTGCTGCCGTAACCGGTCAACCGGACTGCTGCCCACCGATCCGGGGGACTACTGCCGTAACTCCGCCGGGTGGGGGCGACGATCGTGCCTCCGCCGCCTCACTCCCCGTCCGGCTCCCCGGTCACGACCGGCGAGACAGCGCTCCCGGCCACCTCGGACAGGCGGTCGAGGCGATCCCGGTGGGCCCCGGTCAGGTGAAGACCTTCCGCGGCCAGGTTCTCCTCGAGGTGGTCGATCCGGGCGGTGCCGGGGATGGGGTGGATGACCGGCGAGTGACCGAGGAGCCAGGCGAGCGCCACCTGGGTGGGGGTGGCGTCGAGTTCCGCTGCCACGGCGGCGACCTCGGCTCTTGCTCCCGACTCACCCCAGGCCACCGGGCGCCACGGCAGGAAGGCGATCCCCGCCGCTTCGCAGGCCGCGAGTACGGGCTCGTGCTCGCGGTCGAGCAGGTTGTAGCGGTTCTGCACGCTGGCGACGTCGACCATGCCCCGCGCCTCGTCGAGTTCGTCGACATCGACCTCGGACAGCCCGATCCGCCCGATCTTGCCCTCGGCCTGCAACTCTCCCAGCGCGCCGAGCTGGTCGGCGAGCGGCGTCAGCGGATCGATACGGTGCAACTGCAGCAGCTCGATCCGCTCGACCCGCAGCCTGCGCAGTGCCTGCTCGACCTGAGCGCGCAGTACAGCCGGCCGCCCGTCGAGCTTCGCCTCGTCCAGGGCACCCGAGCCGGCGACGCCGACCTTGGTGGTGACGAGCAGCTCGTCCGGATAGGGGTACAGGGCTTCGGCCAGGAGTTCCTCGTTGGCTCCCCAGCCGTACATGTACGCGGTGTCGATCAGCGTGACGCCCAGCTCGACGGCCCGCCGGACGACAGCGACGGAGGCCTCACGGGCCGGCCCCGGCTCGGTCGGCAGGTGCATGGCCCCGAAGCCGAGCCGCCGTACCCTCAGGCCTCCGTCGTCGGAAAACGCAGTCGATGTCACGTGCTGTCTCCCCGTCGTCGCTCAATGTGCCACGCTAACAGCCGAGTTGGACGGAGAGTGGTCCACCGTGAGGATCGGCCGGCGACCAGGACGACGACTGCGTGTCGACGGGACCGGCCCTAGCGAAGACCCGTCCCGCCAGGGGCAGGCGCTGTCTCGTCATCGGTGCGGACCGAGGCCAGGGCCGTCGCCGGGTCCTGCGCCGCGCCCCCTGCCGGCACCCAACGGCCGCGTTCCTTGCGGTACGGCCACCAGCGCCCGTCCCGTCCCAGCCGTAGTTGACCGGGCGCCCCGACGACCGTCCACCGGTTGCCCCTGGCCCGCAGCGCCGGCCGCTCGTCCTCCTCCCAGGACGACTGCAGGGCGGCACGCGCGCGTGCGAGGGCCTCTCCTTCGACGGTCCACTCCTCCTCGAGCACGGACACTGCGGCCGCGCCTCCGAACCGCCAGGCCACTGCGGCCAGCGCCAGTTGTTCCTTGCTGCGCCCCGATCCGACGGCCAGCCGATCGGCCAGGGGCCGTGCCACGTCGGAGTCCTCCGGCAGGCCCGCGGCCAGCCGCACCGCGTCCTGGGCGACCGTCAACGGCTCAGGGCGCGCCCCGCGTTCCGTCCCGGGGCGCAGCGCCTCCGCGAGCAGGGTGTGGGCCTCGGCGGCCGTCCGGGCGGCCAGGCACCGCAGGGCTGCCAGGTCCACGCCCGCGGGAGGCGGGGCGTCCGTGTCCCACGACGGCGGCACGCCCGGTGCCTCCGGGAGTTCCGGTGCGGGAGGCAGCGCAGGCAGGACGTGCCCGGTCAGGTACGCCTCCACCGCGTCCACGCCCTCCGGCGGCGGCTCCGTTCCGGCCGGTTCGGCTCCGCTGCGCGCCTGGAGGTCGTCGAGCAGGGACTGCTCGGCGCGTCCCCGCAGGAGGAGCAGCACGAACGGGTCCTGGTCGAGCAGCCGCGCCACCTGGTAGCACAACGCCGCCGTGTGCCCGCAGTGATCCCAGGCGCCGCAGTCGCACTGCGCCTCCAGGTCGCCCAGTCCCGGCAGCAGGTCGATCCCGGCCGTCTCCGCGTCCTCGACCAGGTGCGGCGGCATCTCGCGGTCGAGCAACGCGGCGACATGCCCGGCCCGTTCCACGGTCATATCGAGGAACCGGTCCCACTGCGCGTCCGTCAGGACGTCGACGAGCACGTCGGCCCGGTGCGGGGTGCGGTCGCGGTCATGGACGACGGCTGTGAGCCGCCCCGGACGCACCGAGACCGCCCCCACCCCTCCCGCGCGCGCGAGCCTGCGGCCCGTCCGCACCTGCTCGCCGTCCAGCGCCCCGCCCTCCAGGGCCGTCAGCCACGCCCTGCCCCACCAGGTCTGCGCGAACCCTCTTCCGCGCGCGGGAGGCAACGCGGCGAAGGTGCGTTCCTGGTCGCTGTCGTACCGGTTCATCGCGTGCCCCCTCGCAGCTCGACCAGTTCGGCCAGTTCGGCGTCCGTCAGTTCGGTGAACCCTGCCTCGCCGGATCCGAGGACGGCGTCCGCGAGGTCGCGCTTGCGGCGCAGCAGGTCGGCGATACGGTCCTCGATCGTGCCCTCGGCGATCAACCGGTGCACCTGCACCGGCCGGGTCTGGCCGATGCGGTACGCCCGGTCGGTGGCCTGCGCCTCGACGGCGGGGTTCCACCAGCGGTCGTAGTGCACGACGTGCTCCGCGCGCGTGAGGTTGAGTCCGGTGCCGGCCGCCTTCAACGACAGCAGGAAGACGGGAACCTCGCCGTCCTGGAACCGCCGGACCATGGACTCCCGCTCGGGAACGGACGTCCCGCCGTGCAGTAAGAGGGTCGGCACGCCTCGTGCGGCAAGGTGCCGTTCGAGGACCCGCGCCATCCGCACGTACTGCGTGAACACCAGGACGCTCGCTCCTTCGGCCAGCAGTGTGTCGAGCAGCTCGTCCAGCAGCTCCAGCTTCCCGGAGCGCCCGGCGGTCCTCGGCCGATCCTCCTTGAGGTACTGGGCCGGATGGTTGCAGATCTGCTTGAGCCCGGTGAGGAGCTTCACCACCAGCCCGCGCCTGGCCATGTCGTCGGCGTCGGCGATCGCGGCGAGCGTCTCCCGCACCACGGCCTCGTACAGACCTGCCTGCTCCTTGGTGAGGGACACCGGGCGGTCGGTCTCGGTCTTGGGCGGCAGCTCGGGGGCGATTCCGGGGTCCGACTTGCGCCGGCGCAGCAGGAACGGTCCCACGAGCCGGGCGAGGCGCTCCGCGGCGGCGGGGTCACCGGCGCCCTCGACGGCTCGGGCGTACCGCGTGCGGAAGGTCCCCAGCCGGCCCAGCAGACCGGGTGTCGTCCAGTCCAGGATCGCCCAGAGCTCCGACAGGTTGTTCTCCACCGGGGTGCCGGTGAGCGCCACGCGCGCGCGTGCGCCGATCGTGCGCAGGGCCCGCGCGGTCTCCGAGTAGGGGTTCTTCACGTGTTGCGCCTCGTCCGCCACGACCAGACCCCATGGCACCTCGCCGAGGCGGCTCGCGTCCAGCCTCAGGGTGCCGTAGGTGGTGAGCACGAACTCACCGTCGGCCAACGCGCCCAGGTCGCGGCGCGGTCCGTGGAAGCGGCGCACGGGCGTGCCCGGCGCGAACTTCTCGATCTCACGCTGCCAGTTGCCCATCAGCGACGTCGGACAGACCACGAGGGTCGGGCCGGCGGCCGAGGGATCCGTCTGGCGGTGCAGGTGCAGGGCGATCAGCGTGACGGTCTTGCCGAGCCCCATGTCGTCCGCCAGGCAGCAACCGAGCCCCACCGCCGTGGTGCGGGCCAGCCAGTCCAGGCCGCGCCGTTGGTAGTCGCGCAGTGTCGCCCGGAGAGCGGCGGGCTGCGCCACCGGCTCCCGCTCCTCCTCGGGGCACGTCAGACGATCCCGCAGATGCGCCAGCCACCCGGCGGGCCTCACCTCGACCCGCCGGCCGTCGACTTCGGTCGAGCCCGTCAGGGCCGCGCTCAGGGCGTCGATCGGCGTCACCTTGCGGTCCTGCTGCGCACGGGCGCGGCGTAGCTCCCGCGGGTCGATCAGGACCCACTGGTCGCGCAACCGCACCAGGGGACGGTTGGCCTCGGCGAGGCGGTCCAGCTCCTCGCGTGTGAGCTGCGCGTCTCCCAGCGCGAACCGCCACGTGAAGGTCAGCAGCGCGTCCGCGGACAGGAAAGAGGGTGTGTCCGAGCCGGACCGGTCTCGTCCCGTTCCGTCGTCCGGCGGTCCCACCACCGCCCGGGCGGTCAGCGTACGGGCCAGCTCTCTCGGCCAGTGCACCTCGACGCCCGCGCCCGTCAGCGCCCGCCCACCCTCGCCGAGGAGCTCCGTGACCTCCTCGGCGAGCAGGTCGACGGCGTCGGGGACGGCCGCCGACAGCAAGGGCGCGAGCGGGGGCCAGGCGCGGGCCGCACGGCGCAGCGCGAGCAACGCGTCCATCCGCGCGCGCGGCCCGAACGCCTGCGTCGCCGGCCCCGCCTCCTGCCAGACGTCGGCGGCGTCCACGACCAGCGCGGGATCGCTCACAGCGTGCACCTGTGGCACGGCCCGGAAGGTCGCCACCGCCTCCTCGGGCCCCGAGTCGGAGAGCCCCGAGACCTCGATACGCAGCGAGATCCGTACGCCCGCGTCGTGCCCGGCGGCGACGTCGGCGGCCCATCCGCGCAGCTCCGGTACGTGCTGAGGCTGCCGGGCCGCGTATGCGGAGCCACCCGTCAGGAGCGGCGCGGCGGGGGAGCGGGGCAGCGCGTCCGCCACCGCGTCCAGGAAGGCACGCAGCAGCCGCTCCGGATCGGGCAGCCGCAGCGGCGGACTGTCGTCCAGGGGTACGGCGTGCGCTTCCGGAGGCATCGCCGCGGCCAGTCGGCGCACCTGGTCGGCGTCGTCCGGGCCCAGCGGGCCCACGCGCCAGGCGTCGTGGTAGTCCGGGGACAGACCCGGCAGCAGCAGGCCCCGCGCGACGAACTGCCACGCGGTCAGGGCCGCCGCGCCCCAGAACGCGGCTGCCCGGTGTCCGTCGGGGACGGCACGCGCGCGCGTGAGCACCGGCAGGGCCTCGCCCACCGGGATCAGCACGGCGGGCAGGCGCACGACCTCCACGCCGGTCCCGGCCGGCCGGACGAACGACACATCCTCGACGGGGAGGCCGGGAGGGGCGTCACCGTCGAGTCGCCAGAAGGCGAAACGGCCGGTACGCGCGGGCGTGCCGGGTACGAACACGGCGGGGTGGCGGGCCAGTTCGGAGATCTCGTGCTGCCGTTCCGCGGAAACGCTCTGCGCAGAGATGAGCTGCTCCTCAAATTTGACTACTGACGTCGGCCGCAGAGCGTACAGCACTTCCGAGTCGAACGCGCACCCATTTCGGCGGGCCGCCGGAATGACGGGCGCCGAGGGGCGGGGTCACCCAGAGAAGCGGGGCCCACCCGGAACGGAGGGGACCACCCCGAACGGAGGCGGCCACCCGGAACGGAGGGGACCACCCGAACGGAGGTGGCCACCCCGAACGGAGGCGGCTACCCCGAACGGAGGGGACCACCCAGAGGGGCGGGGCCGCCCTGAGTGGAGGCCCCCCGGGGTGTGGGGTGCGGGCGTCTCAGGGGCACCTAGGGGGTGTATGTCGGGGACCTCTCAGGGGCGCGGGTGGAACCGCGCGCCGCGTGGACCCGTTCTCAGAGCAGAGAGCGGCAGTGGCCGCGAAGGAGGCGACGCACATGTCGAAGAACGCGAAGATCGCCGTAGGAGGAGTCGCGGTCGGACTCCTTCTGCTGATCTGGCTGCCCTGGTGGGCGGCTCTGCTGATCGTGCTGGGGGTTCCGGCGGCCGCGTACCTCACGCTGGACCCCTCGCAGCGGCGCAGGCTGCGCCGCGTCACCCGCAAGGAGCTCGGTCGCTGAGGGGGCGGGGGCCGCCACCCGGCCCCCGCCTTCCGGGACGCACCCCGATCCGCACCCGCCCGGTGGTCAGCTCGGCCGGACCGCCATCTTGTCGAGTGCTTCCAGAAGCCCCGGCAGTTCGGGTCCCCGGCCGACCGGCAGCACCTCGCCGGGTTCGTCGTCGAGCAGGACGAACGCGATGTCGTCGGTCCTGGCCACCAGCGACCAGCCGGGGCCGTCCGCCCGCAGCGTGCGCGCGTCGCCCGACGCGAACGACGAGCGCACGCGGCCCAGGGGAGGCGGTGAGTCCACATAGGCGCGCGCCTCCGCGAGGACGCGCCGGATGCCGTGATGTCCCTTCGGGGCGTCCTGTGCGGCCCCATTCGTGCCGTCGGCCCCCGAGCCCTCCCGCGGCGACGTGAACTCGGTGTCGTCGATCTGCTCGCGCCACAGGGCCCACTGCAGCGCGATCTCGTCGGCCCCCAGACGCCGCTGGGCGGGACCCCAGGTGCTCGTGTCCGGCGGGCACAGGGCGGGGCCGTCCGCGACGTCGGGGCCGGGATCGTGCGGGGCCGGCACGCCGGGAGCTGCGACGGCCACCTCCAGGGGCCAGCCGGGCAGCGCTGCGACCACGGTGCGCTCGTCCGGTGATAGGTCGTACTCCATGCCGCAGTCCCACGACGCGATGGCGACAGCCACCAGCGACACGTCGTCGATCACCACCGTCCACCGCGCGCCCTCGCCGTCCTGGCCGAGTACCAGGCCGTATCCGTCGGCGAGCGGCGCGAGGCCGAGCGCCGCGCAGGCCTCCGGGTAGTCGTCGCCCAGCACACTCGGGAACTTCGCCGGCGTCAGCAGCACCGCCGTGAGCACATAGAGCGCATCGTCCGCGGCGGCGACGGCGTCCTCGTCCGTCCCGGCCATCCCAGCCTCCCCATCGGTTCGTCCATCGGCGCGCACCCTAGTGCGGCGGGAAGGCGCTTGTCACGACTCCCCGACACACCCGGAGCTGCAGTTTTCCGACCGGACGGGGGCGAATCACCCCGGGTTCGCCGGCTGAGCTCCCGCGGCGGGCCGGCCGAGCAGGGCCCGGGCCACCGTGCGCGGCGACTCGTCGCGCTCGCGCGCGAGCGCGATGACCGCGCGGCAGGCCAGCTCGTTGACCCCGAAGGACAGCGCCTCCGGCGACACCCAGCCCGCCGCCTCCTCGACGCCGTCCTGGTCGTCCTCCGCGCAGGCCGAGACATACGCGGCGGCCGCCTCGAACAGGTTGTGCGTGCGCTTGGCGCCCGTGTGCTGTTTCCCGCGGGCGCGCTGCCTGCCGTCCGCGGACTGCTCCCCGCCCGGACGCGCGCGTATGGCGTCGAGCAGTCTTCCCCAAACCTTGCGGATCCCGTCGACCATGGCGACCACCACCCTTTCCCCTGCGTGATTCCCCCCGTGCCGAGCGTTCATCTCCTTCTGCTCCACGTAGAGTTGGAATTTCGGCGGCAGAAGGGGGACGGCGCGGTGAAGCGCTTCGAGCGGCTCGAACAGATCAGGCGAATGGACCCGTATGAGGATGCTTCCGAGATCTACCGCCTCAGCGTGGCGTACGAGTTCCCCTGGGACTTCACCCGCGCCCTGGAGCTGGCCCTGTATCGCACCTACGCGGTGCCGAGCATCGGCAGGCTGCTGTCCCGCACGGCGGAGCTGACGGACCGCACGCAGAAGCGCTACGACGACACCTCGCTGCTCCTCGACGCCGTCGTCGAGCACGGCTTCGACAGCGAACAGGGCCGGACGGCCGTCCGCCGCATCAACCAGATGCACCGCGGTTACGACATCAGCGACGACGACATGAGGTACGTCCTCTGCACGTTCGTGGTCATGCCCAGGCGCTGGATCGACTCCTACGGATGGCGCAGGCTCTCCCGCCACGAGATCGTCGCCTCCACCGTCCACTACCGCACCCTCGGGCAGCGCATGGGCATCAAGGACATCCCCGAGTCCTACGAGGAGTTCGAAGCCTGCCTCGACGCCTACGAGAAAGCCCACTTCGCGTGGGACGAAGGCGCGCGGCGGGTATCGGACGCCACGCTCGCCCTGATGGCCTCCTGGTACCCGAGGCCGCTCGCCCCCCTGCTGCGCACCGCCACCCTCGCCCTGCTCGACGAGCCGCTTCTGAAGGCCTTCCGTTACACCCCGCCGGACCCCGTCACCCGGGCACTCGTCCGCCGAGCGGTACGCGCGCGTGGACGCGCCGTCCGGCTGCTGCCACCGCGCCGCGCACCGCACTTCGCTCGGCAGAACTGGGAGATCAAGAGCTACCCGGACGGCTATCGGCTCCAGGACCTGGGCACCCGTCCGGTGCCCGGCGTCCGGGGCTGCCCCGTGCGGCACACCGGCGGGTCACCCACCCAGTGAGTCCAGCGTGTCGCGGAGCCAGCCGAGTTCGGCCCGCGATGTCGCCCGGGCGATGGTGAGCACGCCGCGCCGGAACGGGTCGTCCACCTCCTCGGCGTGCAACGGCCGGTCGCCGTCGTAGAAGAAGCTCGCCGGCTCCTCCAGGAAGGCAAGACGACGGCGCAGCACGGCTGCCTGGGCCGCGGCGTCGTCCAGGTGCCGCAGGAAGGCGAGCACCGTGAACCAGCGGTTCTCGTCGGTGATGTCCCTTTCCCCGGGTGCGGCGAGGCGGCGCCGCAGCTCGCTCCGGCCTTCATCGGTGAGGCTGAGGACGTGTCGCGGCGCGGCGGCGGCGCCGGGCTCGGTCGTGCGTACCAGGAGACCCGCTTTCTCCAGGCGCTTGATCGCCGGGTACAGCGTGCTCTCGGCCACGGGCCGTACGTGCCCCGTCAGCGCCGCGATGCGTTTGCGCAGCTCGTAGCCGTGCAGCGGGGTGTCGTACAGGAAGCCGAGGATGGCGAGTTCCAGCATGTATGCATTCTGCCGCACATGCGCTGTACAGCGTGCTCATCATATTTCGATCCCGCTGTACCTCGGTGCCGAGGTATGCTCGGGGCGCTCCGGTCGACCGTGATGTTCCGAGGAGGCAGCGATGCGACAGGCCGAGTTCGGCGGTGGGGGAAGCCGGATCCGCTGGACGGAGACGCCGGGCGCGGAACCCGCGCGCGTGTACGTGCACGGACTGGGAGCCACTTCGGCCGCCTACCACGCGCACGTGGCGGCCCGTCCCGAACTCTCCGGCCGGCGCAGTCTCTTCGTCGACCTGCCCGGGCACGGCATCAGCGACCGGCCCGAGGACTTCGGCTACACGCTGGAGGAGCACGCGGACGCGCTGGCGGCAGCGTTGGACACGGCGGGCGTAAGCGGTGCCGAGCTGATCGCCCACAGCATGGGCGGCTCCGTGGCCATCGTTCTCGGCCATCGCCGGCCCGACCTGGTGTCCCGGCTCGTTCTCACCGAGGCCAACCTCGACGCCTTCCCGCCGCAGACCGCGGGCAGCAGCGGCATCGCCTCGTACACGGAGGACGACTTCGTCCACGGCGGCCACGCGCGCGTACTGGACCGGGTCGGTCCCCTGTGGGCGGCGACCATGAGGCTGGCCGACCCGCGGGCCCTGCACCGCAGTGCCGTCGGGCTGCGGCGCGGCTCAGTTCCGCTCATGCGCGAGATCCTGACGGGGCTCGACACGGTCGAGCGTGTCTACCTCCAGGGCGAGCTCAGCGGTGAGCTCGCTGGAGCGGACACCCTGGAGGCGGCGGGCGTACGCGTGGTGACGGTGCCCGCCGCCGGCCACAACGTCATGTTCGACAACCCCGACGCCTTCGTGACGGCGGTCGCCGCAGCGCCATGAGGGTCAGCTGTCCCGGACGGCCAGCGCGAGGAACCGGACGTCCTCGTCGACGTACGACGTCAGGCGCCACCCGGAAGCGGCCAGCAGCGGACGGAGGTTGGGCTCCGCACGCAGGTCCTCCGGTGTGATCTGCCGGCCCTGGCGCGCCGCGAGCGCCGCCCTGCCGATCGGATGGAACAGCGCCAGGGTGCCGCCCGGGCGCACGACGCGGGCCAACTCCCGCAGGTTTTCCGCCGGGCGGGGCAGGTGGGAGATGAGCCCCGCCCCGAACACCGCGTCGAGGGATCCGGGGCGCAGGGGCAGCGCGGCGACGTCGGCGAGCACCAGCCGCCCGTGGCGGTCCCGCCCCGCCCGTACGGCCGCCGCCAGCATGGCCGGGGTCAGGTCGGCCCCGAGAACCACTCCCGACGGCCCCACGGCCGCACGCAGCGGCGTCAGGGCCCGACCGGTGCCGCAGCCGGCGTCCAGCACGCGGTGCCCCTCGCGCAGTCGGAGTTCGGCGACCGCGGCCGCGTAGGCGGGGCCGTCGTCGGGGAACCGGCTGTCCCAGTCGGCCGCACGCGCGGTGAAGAACTCCTGGACGTGTGTCTGATGGTCGCTCATGTGCCGCATGATCCCTCACTGGTACGGAGGACGCCGCGGCGCACACGTTCGAACCTGAGGCGATCGGTCCAGCGCATTTCCGCGTCATATTGCGGCACCTTTCGAAATGCGCCCCCTTTGTGCTCCCGTGCCCCCACTAGCGTCCCGGGGCCATGGGACACCTGGACCACGCCACCTTCGGCTGGCTGACCCCTCTGCTGTCATACGTGATGGCCTGCATCGGCGCCGCCCTCGGACTGCGCTGTACCGTCCGGGCGCTGGGCGCCACCGGGCGCTCGCGCCGCAACTGGCTGTTCACTGCGGCCTCCGCCATCGGCACCGGCATCTGGACCATGCACTTCGTGGCCATGCTCGGTTTCGGCGTCAGCGGCACCGACGTCCGCTACGACGTCCCCCTGACCGTGCTCAGCCTCCTCGTCGCCATGGTCGTCGTCTGCGCCGGCGTCTTCGCCGTCGGCTACAGCCGCGACCGCACGCGCGCGTTGCTGATCGGCGGTCTCACCACCGGCGTGGGCGTGGCGAGCATGCACTACCTCGGCATGGCCGCCGTCCGGCTGCACGGCGACGTGAGCTACGACCCGATGCTGGTCGGAGTCTCCGTCCTGATCGCCGTCGTCGCGGCGACCGCGGCCCTCTGGGCGGCACTCAACATCAAGTCGCCGGTCGCGGTCACCCTCGCCTCGCTCGTCATGGGCGCTGCGGTGAGCAGCATGCACTACACCGCGATGTTCGCGGTGGACGTGCGCGTCACGCCCTCGGGTGAGGCCCTGCCCGGGGCCACGGCGATGCAGTTCATCTTCCCCCTCGCCGTCGGCCTCGGGTCCTATCTCTTCCTGACCTCGGCCTTCGTCGCGCTGTCGCCCACCACGGGGGAACGCGAGGCCTCCGCCTCCGCGCAGCGGCAGCCGGTGGAGAGCCTCGCCGGCCGGCAACAGGCCCGCACCACGTGACGGAACCGGACGGCACGCCCCCCGAAACACATCCGAGCGAGGAGGCCATGCGTACACCCCGGAGGACCCCGACGGACGGAGCAGGGACGACGCCCCCCGTGCGCGGGCGTCGCGCCCACGCCGGACCACCCGCCGACGAGGGACCGGACGAGTTCCCGGGCGCGCCGGCGGACAGGCCGCCCACGCGCGCGGGACGCTGGCGGATCCGGCCGCGCACCGTGCGTGCAAAGATCGTCTGTCTGCTGATGGTGCCGGTCGTCTCCCTGCTGGCCCTGTGGGCGTACGCCACCGTCAGCACCGCACAGGACGTCTCCCGGCTGCGCCAGTTGCAGCGCGTCGACGCGGAGATACGCACCCCCGTCGCCACCGCGGTGACCGCGCTCCAGACCGAGCGGGCAGCCGCCGTGCGCCATGCCACCGACCCGGCCGCCGGACAGGGCGACGACCTGACGAAGCTCGGCGAACGCACCGACCGCGCCGTGGCCGAGCTGCGGCTGGGAGACGACCGCACCGTCGCCGACGGCCAGGAACTGCCCGCCGGAGTCGCCCAGCGCCTCCAGGCCTTCGTCTCCGGGGCCGAGGAACTGCGCTCGCTGCGGACCGCGGTGCTGGACGGCACAGCGGGCTGGGAGGAGACCTACGGCCGGTACACGAGGACGATCGCGTCCGCCTTCTCCGTGGGCGGGGCACTCTCCGGCATCCAGGACGCCGAACTCGGCTCCGACGCGCGCGTCCTGCTCGAGTTCTCCCGCGCCGGCGAGGCGATGGCCCAGGAGGACGTCGTCCTCGGCAGCGCGCGTCTGGCCGGGCGCCTCGACGCAGAGCGCATGCGGCTGTTCACCGGTGCCGTCCACACGCGACACGCCCTCACCGAGTCGGCCGTGGCGGACCTGCGCGGCCCCGGACACACCGCCTGGCGCGACCTGGCCGCGAGCAGCGCCTACGCCGCCCTGGACGCCGTGGAGGACAAGGTGCTCGCCCGTGGCCCGGGAACGAAGGCCATCGCCGTCGCACCGGAAGCGGCCTGGAGCGCGGCCCACGCGCGCGTGCGGAACGGTATGCGGACCATCGAGGCTGACGCGGCGCGCGACGTCGCCGACCGCGCCGACCCGTTCACCCGCGGACTGCTGACCCCGGCGGGAGCAGCCGTCCTGCTCGGCCTCGCGGCGGTCGCCGCCTCCCTCGTCATCTCCGTGCGCATCGGCCGCGGACTCGTCGTGGAACTCGTCAGCCTGCGCAACAGCGCCCTGGAGATCGCCCGCCGCAAACTGCCGGACGCCATGCGGAAACTGCGCGCCGGCGAGGAGATCGACATCCGCGCCGAGGCGCCGCCCGGGCCTCCCGCCGAGGACGAGACCGGCCAAGTCGCCGAGGCCCTGGGCACCGTGCACCGCGCCGCCCTGCGGGCCGCGGTGGAGCGAGCCGAGCTCGCCAGCGGCATCTCCGGGGTGTTCGTCAACCTCGCCCGCCGCAGCCAGGTCCTCGTCCACCGCCAGCTCAGCCTCCTGGACAGCATGGAGCGCCGTTCGGACGACCCGAACGAGCTGAGCGACCTGTTCCGGCTCGACCACCTCACCACCCGCATGCGGCGCCACGCGGAGAGTTTGATCATCCTCTCCGGAGCCGCCCCCGGCCGGGCCTGGCGCATGCCGGTCCCGCTCACCGACGTCGTCCGCGCCGCCGTGTCCGAAGTCGAGGACTACGCGCGCGTGGAGGTCAGGCAGCTCCCGGAGGCCTCCGTCATCGGCTCCGCCGTCGCCGACCTCACCCACCTGCTCGCCGAACTCGTCGAAAACGCCGCTCAGTTCTCGCCCCCGCACACGCGCGTGCGCATCACCGGCGAACCCGTCGGGAACGGCTACGCCGTCGAGGTCGAGGACCGGGGCCTCGGCATGGGCAAGGAGACACTCGCCGAGGCCAACCGCCGCATCGCCCAGTCCGAGGCACTCGACCTGTTCGACAGCGACCGGCTCGGCCTGTTCGTCGTCAGCAGGCTCGCCGCACGTCACGGGGTCAAAGTCCATCTGCGCACCTCGCCCTACGGCGGCACCACGGCAGTCGTCCTGCTGCCCACCGCCCTGCTGCACAGCGGCACCCCGGAACGATCCGCCCGAGAGGCGGCAGAGGCGCAACAGCCGGCCGAACGGGATCACGCGCGCGTACCCGCCGCCGACCGCCTCCAGGAGGCCGTCCCCGCGACCGCGGACCGGCCGGCACTGGTCGCTCCCGTCCGGGCCGCCGCCGAGCCGACGGCAGCCGACACCCCACCCCCCGGAGTCACCGCCTTGCGCCTGCACCGCCCACCCGACGACGCCGACGGATCGGACGACCTGCCGCGCCGGGTACGGCAGGCGCACCTCGCACCCCAACTGCGCCGGCCGCTTGCCGATGAGCCGGCCCAGGCACCCGGGCCGCGCGGCGACGACACCCGCACCCCCGAACTCGTCCGGGACCGGATGGCCGCCTACCGGGACGGCTGGGCGCGCGGTGGCGGCAGGCAACCCGGCCGCGGTGCCACCCCGGAACGAACGCCGGGCAGCGACAGCAGCGAAGGAGAGTCTCAATGATCGTGTCAAGCCGCTTGCGTGACCGGCGGGACGGGGGTGAAGAGCCGTTTGTCGCGCAGCATCGCCCACAGCACGTCGGTCCGGCGCCGGGCGAGTGCCAGCAGGGCCTGGGTGTGGATCAGGCCTTCGGCGCGCTTCTTGAGGTAGTAGTCGCGCGATGGTCCCGGCCGCATCATGGCGGTTTGGGCGGACAGGTAGAGGACGTGCCGCAGGCGCCGGTTGTAGCGCTTGGGCCGGTGGTAGTTGCCTGTCCGACGGCCGGAGTCGCGGGGTACGGGGGCCAGGCCCGCGTGCGAGGCGAGGCGGCCGGCGTTCTCGTACGCGGACAGGTCGCCGACGATCGCGACGAACTCGGCCCCGAGGACCGGGCCCATGCCGGGCACGGATTCGATGATTTCGGCGCGCTCGCCGAGGCGGAAGGTGTCGCGGATCTCGCGGTCGGTGTCCTTGATCCGCTCGTCGAGGCCCAGAAGCTGGTGGGCCAGATCGCGCACCAACTGGGCGGCCCGTTTTTCTGCGGGCAGCGCGGTGATCTGGCTCCGGGCTGCCTCGACGGCTTTGGCCGCGATGGTGTCGGCGCCGCGGACCTTGCGGCGTTCCAGCAAGGCGGTGAGCCGTTTGACGCCGATCCGGCGCAGCGCGGCCGGGGTCTGGTACTCGGTGAGCATGACCAGCGGGCCCTTGGCGGCGGAGTAGTCGAAGGCCCGCTCCAGGGCGGGGCAGATGCCCACCAGGGCATCCCGCAGCCGGTTGATCAGCCTCACCCGGTCGGCGATCAGGTCGGCTCGGTAGGCGGTCAGGAGTTGCAGGGTGGCCACGGTCTCGTCCGGCACGGTGAGTGGCGTGAAGTCCCGGCGCATGCGGGCGGTGTCGGCGATGACCAGGGCGTCCTTGGCATCCGTTCTGGCCTCGCCGCGGTAGGCGCCGGACATGCGGTTGACCGGGCGACCGGGCACGTAGACCACGTTCTGGCCGTGCGCGACGAGCAGGGCCAGCAACAAGGTCGAGGAACGGCCGGAGATGTCCACCGCCCACCGCACCTCTTCGGCGCGCTCCCGAGCAGCCTCGATCAGCGTCAGGATCTGCGCCTCGTCGTTGATCACCTTCGTCGAGAACAACGTCTTGCCGTCGGCGTCGACCGCAACTGCCCAGTGATGTCCCTTGCCGGCATCGACACCGACCCATATTCGCGCGTGAGCCGTGCTCAATCCCGTCCCTCCGTATCCCTCGTGACCAGCACTTCGCAGCCCGAGGAACACTCCGCCGACAAGTCCCTAACCAGCGATGACCGCAGCTCTCAATCAGCAGCCGGAGCGTCCCGGAGGACCGGGCGGCCACTCTCCTTGAGCCATCAACGGCAACTCCGCATCAGCCACACCCGGTCCTCCCGGACCGCCGACATTCTTAGGGACTCCGCATGATCCACGACCCGAGCCCGAGGTCGGCCCAGCGCTCCGGCGAGCTCGACTGGCTGCTGGACGACTTGGTGATGCGTGTGAGCGAGGTTCGGCACGCCGTCGTGCTGTCCAACGACGGCCTCGCCGTCGGCGCCTCCAGCGGCCTCAGCCGAGAGGACGCCGAACACCTCGCCGCCGTCGCCTCCGGCTTCCACAGCCTCGCCAAGGGCGCGGGCCGGCACTTCGGCGCCGGCGGTGTACGCCAGACCATGGTGGAGATGGACGACGGCTTCCTGTTCGTGGCCGCCGCGGGCGACGGCTCCTGCCTCGCCGTCCTCACCGTCGTGACCGCCGACATCGGCCTCGTAGCCTACGAGATGGCACGGCTGGTGAAGCGTGTCGGAGAACACCTCTACACGCCGCCGCGCGTCTCCGCGCGGCCGCCCGCCGCCGGCTGAGGCGAAAGGGTGACGCGTACAGATGTCCGAGGACATGATCGGCGCCCCACACGAACAGGGGAGCCAGTGGTACGACAACGAGGCCGGACCTCTCGTCCGCCCCTACGCCATGACGGGCGGACGTACGAGACCCGGCCCGACCGGGGTGCGCTTCGATCTGATCGCCCTGGTCACCCTGGACCCCGGCGCGCCGGGCGCCGACGGTGTGGGACTCGGTCCGGAACACCGCACCCTCATCGATCTGTGCCGCACGGAGACCCAGTCCGTGGCGGAACTCGCCGCGGGCTCCGACCTGCCCGTGGGCGTGATCCGGGTCCTCCTCGGCGATCTGCTGGAACTCGGCTGCGTCACCGTCAGCCGCCCGGTCCCGCCCGCGCAGCTGCCCGACGAACGGATTTTGCGAGAGGTCATCGAAGGGCTGCGGGCACTTTAGCCGAACCCTCGGTCCCCACCGGAAGCACACGAACCCACCCCGACCCCGTCGACCGAAGCCCGCACTCCCGAGATAGGTGATCCATGGTCTCCGAGCACTCCGACGCCACGGACGGCGACACGGCCCCCCTGGCGTTGAAGATACTGGTCGCCGGCGGTTTCGGCGTGGGCAAGACGACCCTGGTGGGTGCGGTCAGCGAGATCAAACCGCTGCGCACCGAGGAACTGCTCAGCGAGGCAGGTCAGTTGGTGGACGACACCGACGGCGTGGACCAGAAGGTCACCACGACCGTCGCCATGGACTTCGGCCGGATCACCATCCGCTCCGGTCTCTCCCTGTACCTGTTCGGCACCCCGGGCCAGGACCGCTTCTGGTTCCTCTGGGACGAGTTGTCCCAAGGAGCCCTGGGCGCCGTCGTTCTGGCCGACACCCGGCGCCTGGAGGACTGCTTCCCGGCCGTCGACTACTTCGAGCACCGGCACATCCCGTTCGTGGTGGCCGTCAACTGCTTCACGGGCGCACGCACCTACGCAGCTCCCGAGGTCTCGCGCGCCCTCGACCTCGACCAGGGCACACCGGTCGTCCTGTGCGACGCCCGCGACCGCGATTCGGGGAAGGAGGTGCTGATCCGGCTCGTCGAGTACGCCGGGCGGATGCACACCGCCCGGCTGCTCGACTCCGTGAGCTGAGGGCACCGCCCGCGTCAGTCCGCGACGGCCTTCTCCGCGAGAACCTTCTCGATCTTGACGCGGACCAGAAGTTCGCCCGGAACGCCGTTACGCGCGCCGAACTCCTCGGCGCGCTCCTCGCCCATGTACCGAGCGCCGATCCGGGCCGCCCAGTGCCGTACCTCGTCGAGGTCCTCCGAGATGCGGGCGACACCCTGCAGCACCACGTAGTCGAACGGCGGCCGGTCGTCGTCCACGCAGAGCGCGACCCGGCCGTCCCGGGCGATATTGCGCCCCTTCACGGTGTTCTTGCCCGTGTTGAAGACCACCTCGTCCCCGTCGAGCAGGAACCAGACCGGTGCCACGTGCGGACGTCCGTCCGCACGCACCGTCGACAGCTTGCCGGTGCGGGTGCCGTTCGAGACGAACGCCCGCCACTCCTCGTCGGTCATCTTCTGCGCCATGCCCCCCATTCTCCTTGCCCGGCGACCGGTGGTGGGGAAGGCTGGCGTGCAGACCCGCCCGCCAAGCGGGGACACCAACGGGGAACAACACACGGGGAGAGAAGCGACATGGCGCAGAAGCGGGGACTGGGGTGGCTGCTGGACGACCTGACCGAGCGCGTCGACCACGTGCGGCACGCCCTGGTCCTGTCCAACGACGGGCTGGTCGCGGGCGCGAGCACGGGACTGCGCAGGGAGGACGCCGAGCACCTGGCCGCCGTCTCGTCCGGACTGCACAGCCTGGCCAAGGGATCCGGACGCCACTTCGGCGCGGGGCAGGTGCGCCAGACGATGGTCGAGTTCGACGACGCGGTGCTGTTCGTCACCGCGGCCGGCACCGGCAGCTGTCTGTGCGTGCTCAGCGGCGCGGAGGCCGACATGGGCCAGATCGCCTACGAGATGGCGCTGCTCGTCAACCGGGTCGGCGAGCACCTCGCGGTCGACCCCCGCCACCCCGAACGCACCTTCCTGTCAGACCTCTGACCTGGGCTTTCCTCCTCCCCGTGGAGTTATCCACAGGCTCGCCATGAGATGCGCGGATCCGGCTACGGTTTTTCCGAGGCCACCGCGGACGACGGGGGCCATGTCACTCCACGGGGGAGACCGATCATGTCAGGCAACACCGCCACTCAACCGCACGCCCGCTCCTGCACCTTCAGCAGTGCCGCGAAGGAACTGGGCCTACGGCGGAGCGAGTTCGACCTCGCCGTGCACCTCGGGCAGATCAAGACCGTGCCCGACGAGGGAGGCGGGGGACGCCGGGTGTCCCGCACCGAGCTCGACCGGTTGCGCGCGGCACCCGGCTACCCCCGAACACTGCGCGCGAGCGTCGAGGCCGTCGGCACCGGCGAGGCCGCGGCCGTCATGGGCGTTGCCCCCTCGCGGTTCACACGCCTGGCGCGCCTCGGACTCGTCGTGCCGGTGACGTTCTACCTCAACCGCTACAGGGCTGTGGTGTGGCTCTATCTCACCGACGAACTCCGCCGGTTCGCCGACGACAAGGACAACGCGCCCGTGCTGACGGGCCGGGCACCCGAGGCGATGCGGGAGCAGGTGGCCGCGGGCCTGGACCTGCGTCCCCGCAACTGGCGGGGCCGCCATCTTGGTTTCCTGTTGCGCCAGGCCGACGGCCCCTGGCAGCGCGCGGCAGCCCTGGCCTCACTCCTCGCTCCCGCCCAGGTGGCGGAAATCGTCAGGGATCCCCATGAACGGTCCCACCTGAACCGGTTCCGCCCCGCACCGCCGGCCCACGCAGCCCCCGGCTCACCCGCAGCGCATGTCATCGAGAAGATCATGACGGCGGACGGTTCCGACGAGATCGACTGGCTGCGCTGCGACCTGACACAAACCCTGGACGAGGCCCGCGCCCATGAGCCGGTGCCCCGTCCAGCCCCGGTCGAGGCCCGCGCCCATGAGCCGGCGCCCCGTCCAGCCCCGGTCGTGGCGCACGCTCATGAGCCGGCGCCCCGTCCCTCACCGAGGCCGAACCCGAAGACGAGGCCGAAGTCGAAGTCGAAGCCGGATCCGGTCACGCCGCGCTCGGCGGTGGCAGGGCAGCCCGCCGACCGACCCCAGCGGGCCAGGAGCGGCCTGCTGGGATGGCTGCGCCGCAGAAGCGCATGACACGCCGGGCCTACAGCTTCCGGAACAGGCCCTCCTGGACGACAGACACCAGCAGGCGGCCCTGCAGGTCGTAGATCCGCCCGCGGGCCAGACCCCGACCGCCCGTCGCGATGGGCGACTCCTGGTCGTACAGGAACCACTCGTCCGCACGGAACGGCCGGTGGAACCACATGGCGTGATCCAGCGACGCCATGTCGAAGTTCCGCGGACCCCACAAGGGCTCGACGGGGAGACGGACGGCGTCCAGGAGGGTCATGTCGCTGGCGTACGTCAGCGCGCAGGTGTGCACGAGCGGATCGTCGCCGAGCGGACCCACCGCGCGCATCCACACCGCGCTGCGCGGCTCGGCGTCCTCGATCTCCTCGGGGCTCCAGCGCAGCCCGTCCGCGTAACGGATGTCGAAGGGCTGACGGCGCGCCATCCGCTCCAACTGCTCCGGCAACCCGCCCAGATGCGCCCGGACCTCGTCCGTCACGGTCGGCAGAGACTCCGGGTCCGGGATCTCGCGGGCCGACGGCAGCTGGTGCTCGAAGGGACCTTCCTCAGGCTTGTGAAAGGAGGCGGTGAGATTGAAGATCGTGCGGCCCTGCTGCACCGCGGTGACCCGGCGCGTGGTGAACGACCGGCCGTCCCGCACCCGCTCGACCTGGTACACGATCGGCACGCCGGGGCGGCCCGGGCGCAGGAAGTACGCGTGCAGAGAGTGCACGGGCCGGTCGCCGTCCGTGGTCCGGCCGGCCGCGACGAGCGCCTGGCCCGCCACCTGGCCGCCGAAGACCCGCTGGAGTGACTCGTGCGGGCTGCGGCCACGGAAGATGTTGACCTCGATCTGCTCGAGGTCGAGCAGATCGACGAGCCTCTCCGCCGGATTCGTCGTCATCGGTGTGCTTCTCCTGTGCCTGCTTCGGTGCCTTGTCCTGCGCTCACAGCTGCCCCACGTCGGTCACACGGACGACCGCGCGGCCCTCCGCGTCCGAGGCCGCCAGGTCGACCTCCGCACTGATGCCCCAGTCGTGATCGTCGTTGGGGTCGTCGAAGATCTGCCGGACGCGCCACAGCCCGTTCTGCGGCTCCTCCTGGATGACGAGCAGCTTGGGACCGCGGGCGTCCGGGCCGGTGCCGAGGTCCTCGTACTCGTCCCAGTACTTGTCCATCGCCTCGCCCCACGCGTCGGCGTCCCAGCCGGAGTCGGCGTCCATCTCGCCGAGCTCGTCGACCTGGTCGAGGGCGGCGAGTTCCACGCGGCGGAACATCGCGTTGCGGACGAGGACACGGAAGGCACGCGCGTTGGCGGTGACCGGCTTCACCTCGTCGGCCTTCTCCTGCGCCTCCTCGGCGGTCATCTCCTCCGGGTTGGCCAACTGCTCCCACTCGTCCAGCAGGCTCGAGTCGACCTGGCGCACCATCTCGCCCAGCCACTCGATCAGATCCTGCAGGTCCTCGGACTTCAGGTCGTCCGGGACGGTGTGGTCGAGGGCCTTGTAGGCGCTGGCCAGGTAGCGCAGCACGATGCCCTCGGTACGGGCGAGCTCGTAGTGCGACACCAGCTCGGTGAAGGTCAGCGCCCGCTCGTACATGTCCCGGATCACCGACTTCGGCGACAGCGGGTGGTCACCGACCCAGGGGTGGCTCTTGCGGTAGGTGTTGTACGCGTGGAAGAGCAGCTCCTCCAGGGGCTTCGGGTACGTGATGTCCTGGAGGCGCTCCATGCGCTCCTCGTACTCGACACCGTCCGCCTTCATCGCGGCGACCGCCTCGCCGCGCGCCTTGTTCTGCTGGGCGGCGAGGATCTGGCGCGGATCGTCGAGTGTGGACTCCACGACGGAGACCATGTCGAGCGCGTAGGACGGCGATTCCGGGTCGAGCAGTTCGAACGCGGCCAGCGCGAAGGTGGACAGCGGCTGGTTGAGCGCGAAGTCCTGCTGGAGGTCCACGGTGAGACGGACGATGCGGCCCGTCGCGTCCGGCTCGTCGAGCTTCTCGACGATCCCGCCGTCCAGCAGCGAACGGTAGATGGCGATCGCGCGCCGGATGTGCCGCAGCTGCTGCCGGCGCGGCTCGTGGTTGTCCTCGAGCAGGCGCCTCATCGCATCGAAGGCGTTGCCGGGGCGGGCGATCACGGACAGCAGCATCGTGTGCGTCACCCGGAAGCGGGACGTCAGCGGCTCCGGCTCGGACTCGATGAGCTTCTCGAAGGTGTTCTCCGTCCAGCCGACGAAGCCCTCCGGGGCCTTCTTGCGCACCACCTTGCGGCGCTTCTTGGGATCGTCGCCGGCCTTGGCGAGCGCCTTCTCGTTCTCGATGACGTGCTCCGGCGCCTGCGCCACCACGAAACCGGCCGTGTCGAAGCCGGCCCGGCCGGCCCGGCCCGCGATCTGGTGGAACTCCCGAGCCCGCAGCGTGCGTACGCGGCTGCCGTCGTACTTCGTCAGCGCCGTGAACAGCACCGTGCGAATGGGCACGTTGACGCCGACGCCGAGCGTGTCCGTACCGCAGATCACCTTGAGCAGGCCGGCCTGGGCGAGCTTCTCCACCAGGCGCCGGTACTTGGGCAGCATGCCGGCGTGGTGCACGCCGATGCCGTGCCGCACGTAGCGCGAGAGGTTGCGGCCGAACTTCGTGGTGAAGCGGAAGTTGCCGATCAGCTCCGCGATCTGCTCCTTCTCCTCCCGCGAGCACATGTTGATGCTCATCAGCGCCTGGGCCCGCTCCACCGCCTGCGCCTGGGTGAAGTGCACGATGTAGACGGGAGCCTGCTTCGTCTCCAGCAGGTCGGTGAGCGTCTCCGTGAGCGGCGTGTACCGGTACGCGTAGGACAGCGGCACGGGCCTGGTCGCCGAGCGGACGACCGCGGTGGGGCGGCCGGTGCGGCGGGTGAGGTCCTTCTCGAAGAACGAGACGTCGCCGAGCGTCGCCGACATGAGGACGAACTGTGCCTGGGGCAGTTCCAGGAGGGGGATCTGCCAAGCCCAGCCGCGGTCGCCCTCCGCGTAGAAGTGGAACTCGTCCATGACGACCTGGCCGACGTCCGCGTCCTTGCCGTCGCGCAGCGCGATCGAGGCCAGCACCTCGGCGGTGCAGCAGATGACCGGGGCGTCGGCGTTGACGGAGGCGTCGCCGGTCAGCATGCCGACGTTCTCCGTGCCGAAGAGCTTGCACAGCTCGAAGAACTTCTCCGACACCAGCGCCTTGATCGGCGCCGTGTAGAAGGTGACCTCGTCCCGGGCGAGGGCCGCGAAGTGCGCACCCGCCGCGATCATGCTCTTGCCGGAGCCGGTCGGCGTCGACACGATCACGTTCGCGCCGGAGACCGCCTCGATCAGCGCCTCCTCCTGATGCGGGTAGAGCGTGAGACCGCGCTCCTGCGCCCAGGACTCGAAGGCGTCGTACAGGGCGTCGGGATCGGCGGTCGGCGGCAACTGATCGATGAGGGTCACGACCCCATCTTGCCTGGCCTGGCGCCCGAGGGGGGAATCGGATGCCCACCCGAAGATCACGGCCGATACGCTGTGTCGCCGACGGAGCGTCATCGCACCCGGTCAACTGGACAGCGGCGCATGAGGAATGGGGCGGGCAACGGCCATGATGGGACCAGCACACTCACTGTCGGGCGCCGCCGCCTGGCTCGGCGTCGGTGCGGCCGCGGCCGCCGCCGGGCACTCGATGCCCTGGCCGGTCCTGCTGTGCGGTGCGCTGATCTGTGCCGGGGCCGCACTCGCGCCGGATCTCGACCACAAGGCCGCGACCATCTCACGGGCCTTCGGTCCCATCTCGCGCTGGCTGTGCGAGATCGTGGACAAGCTTTCCTACGCCGTCTACAAGGCCACCAAGAAGCAGGGCGACCCGCGCCGCTCCGGCGGCCACCGCACGCTGACGCACACCTGGCTGTGGGCGGTCATGATCGGCGCGGCCACCTCCGTGCTGGCGATCACCGGCGGTCGCTGGGCGGTGCTGGCGATCCTCTTCGTGCACATGGTCCTGGCGATCGAAGGCCTGCTGTGGCGGGCGACGCGAGGTTCCAGCAGCGACGTGCTGGTGTGGCTGCTGGCGGCGACCAGCGCGTGGATCCTCGCCGGAGTCCTGGACAAGCCGGGGAACGGCGCGGACTGGCTGTTCACCGAGCCTGGCCAGGAGTACCTGTGGCTGGGGCTGCCGATCCTGCTGGGCGCCTTGGTGCACGACATCGGGGACGCGCTGACCGTCTCGGGCTGCCCGATCCTGTGGCCCATCCCGATCGGGCGCAAGCGCTGGTACCCGTTGGGTCCGCCCAAGGCGCTGCGGTTCCGGGCGGGAAGCTGGGTCGAGCTGAAGGTGCTGATGCCGGTGTTCATGCTGCTCGGCGGGGTGGGCGGCGCGGCCGCGCTCAACGTGATCTGAACCCCGGCCCCGACGGCGTGGGCGGCTCAGGTCGCGGAGCCCTCGCCGTACCGGCGCTCGAAGCGGGCGACGCGGCCCTCCGTGTCCACCGTGCGGGCCTTGCCGGTGTAGAACGGGTGGCTCTCGGAGGAGATCTCCACGTCCACGACCGGGTAGGTCTCGCCGTCGTCCCACTCGATCGTCTGGTCGCTGGTGGCGGTGGACCGGGTCAGGAAGGCGTAACCGGCGGCGCGGTCCCGGAAGACGACGGGGTGGTAGTCGGGGTGCTTGTCCTGCTGCACGAGTGCTCCTTGTGTGGTGGGGGCAGAGGCGACGGACCGGAGACGGTCGCGTCAGCCGGACAGGGTGTCCTCGTCGACGATGTGCATCGCGGCCTCCTCGGCGGAGGCGGCCGCCCCGTCGATGCCGACGTCCGTGGCGACCAGGGCGCTCTCCTCGTCCTCGTGGGCTCCCTCGTCCGGCGCCACGAGCCGGCCGGAGCGGACGGCGCCGACCTCGTTGTCCAGGAGTTCCCCGTCCGTGCCGTCGACGTCGCCGAGGCCGTCGCCGACGGGGACGGCGGGTTCGGGCACTTCCTCCGCGAGCCGCTGGTCGAGACTCTCGCCCTGCCGGCGCTCCGCGGCCGTCACACCGGTGTGCTCCACGGCCCACGGCCTCTCCGGCGGCGACCAGCCCCGGTCCCAGGGATCGGCGACACCGTCGTTCACGAGTGTGTCCTCCGAGTCGAGCAGGCCCGAGTCGTCCTGGATTTCGGACGCGTCGGGCTGGTAGACGTCGTCCCCCCATCCTTCGGCGCTGTTCACGGGTTCCTCCAGGGGGTGACGGGCCCGTCCTCACCGCGGCCGATGGTGGGCCACCGCCGCACAGGGCACCGGCCGGACACGACAGGTACCGGACGCATCGGCCCGGCCGCCGTCCGCAGGGGTGCCGGTCTCCAGCGTTCCACCCCGCTTCGGGGACGCGCAACGGCAGCGGGCACGGGACGGCCGGGAAGGGACGCCGGTCCCGGTCCGGCCGCCCACCTGCCACGCACTCGAAGGCGGATTCCGGGCGGGCCCGAACGGAGGACAGGCCTGATGCAGTCCGACCACGGACGGCCCCGGCAGCTCCGGCGCGCCTGCACCGGCTCCGGTGTCTGCGGCGGCTTCGGCGAGGGCAGCGGTCGAGGGCCGGCAGCGGGCCCGCCGCCCGCGCTGGCTCGGGGGCCCGGAGTGGGCCCGGCGCTTGCACCCTCCCCTGCGTGCGGCGGCTTCCGCGACGGCAAGGGGTCCAGTGCCGGCAGCGGGCCCGCCGCCCGCGCTGGCTCGGGGGCCCGGAGTGGGCCCGGCGCTTGCACCCTCCCCTGCGTGCGGGGCTTCGGCGACGGCAAGGGGTCCAGTGCCGGCAGCGGGCCCGCCGCCCGCGCTGGCTCGGGCGCCTGGAGCGGGTCCCGGCGCCTGCACCAGCTCCCCTGCCTGTGGCGGCTCTGGCGAGGGCAGCGAGCAGCCGCCCGCACTGACTCGGGCGACGGCAACCGGTCCGGCGTCCAGACCGGCTGCGGCACCCGACTCGGCTCCGGCGCTGCAACCGTCCCGGCGCCGCTCCGGCCACCGGTTGTGGTGTCCGAGGCGGCACGGGTGCCGGCCGGTGGGACCGGCATCCGGCCCGGCCCGGCCCGGCCACCGCAAGGGTCAGGCGCCCGCGGCAGTTCCGGCACGGACCCGGCCCCGGCCCCGCCGCGCCGTCACAAAGAACGGGCCCTCCGCGAACCCGCGCACGCCCCGAAAGGCCTCCTCACCCATGCCAGGACCGCCACAGAGCCGCGTAGGCCCCGTCCGCCTCGACCAGCTCGGTGTGGCTCCCCAGCTCGCTGATGCGGCCGTTCTCGACGACGGCGATGACGTCGGCGTCGTGGGCGGTGTGGAGACGGTGGGCGATGGCGATGACGGTCCGGCCGGCCAGGACACGGGCCAGGGACCGCTCCAAGTGCCGGGCCGCGCGCGGGTCGAGCAGCGAGGTCGCCTCGTCGAGGACCAGGGTGTGCGGGTCGGCCAGCACCAGCCGGGCAAGGGCGATCTGCTGGGCCTGGGCCGGGGTGAGGGCCAGCCCGCCCGAGCCGACCTCGGTGTCGAGGCCGTCGTCCAGCGCCCGCGCCCAGCCGTCCGCGTCGACCGCGGCCAGCGCGGCCCACAGCTCGCCGTCCCCCGAGGAGCCCTCGCCGCCGTGAAGCCGGGCGTGGGGGAGCGCGAGCCGGAGGTTGTCGCGCAGCGAGCCGACGAAGACGTGGTGCTCCTGGTTGACGAGCGCCACGTGCGAGCGGACGCGTTCGGCGGTCATGCGGGACAGTTCGGCCTCGCCGAGGGCCACCCGGCCGGCGCGGGGCGCGTAGATGCCGGCGAGGAGCCGGCCGAGCGTGGACTTGCCCGCGCCCGACGGGCCGACCAGGGCCAGCCGGGTGCCGGAGGCGACCTCGAGGGACACCTTGCGCAGCACGTCGACGCCCTCGCGGTAGCCGAAGTGGACCCGCTCGGCGAGCACGTCGCGCCCGTCCGGCTCCAGCTCGGGATCGCCCGCGTCCGGCTCGATGTCGCGCACCCCGACGAGGCGGGCCAGCGACACCTGGGCCACCTGCAGCTCGTCGTACCAGCGGAGGATCAGGTTCACCGGGTCGACGAGCATCTGGGCCATGAGCGCGCCGGTCGTCAGCTGCCCGACCCCGATCCAGCCCTGCAGCACGAACACCCCGCCGAGCATGAGAACCGAGCCGAGAACGGTGACATGCACGACGTTGATCACCGGGAAGAGCACCGATCGCAGCCACAGCGTGTACCGCTCCCAGGCCGTCCACTGCGTGATCCGCAGCTCCGACAGCTCGATCCGGCGGTTGCCGAGGCGGTGGGCCTCCACGGTGCGCCCGGCGTCGACGGTCTCGGTGAGGGCGGCGGCCACGGCGGCGTACCCGGCGGCCTCCGAGCGGTACGCGGACGGCGCCCGCCGGAAGTACCAACGGCAGCCGGCCACCAGCAGGGGCACCGCGACGAGCACGGCAGGCGCGAGGGGCGGCGCCGTGACGACGAGCCCGCCGAGCAGCAGCGCCGCCCACATCACGCCGATCGTCAGCTGGGGCACGGCCTCGCGCATCGCGTTGGCCAGCCGGTCGATGTCCGTGGTGATGCGGGACAGCAGGTCACCGGTTCCGGCCCGCTCCAGCACGCCCGGCGGCAGCCGGACCGACCGTACGAGGAAGTCCTCGCGCAGGTCGGCCAGCATCCGCTCGCCGAGCATCGCGCCGCGCAGCCTGACCTGCCGGACGAAGGCGGCCTGGACGAGCAGGGCGAGCAGGAACAGTGCGGCGGTGAGTTCCAGGCGGAGGTCGCGCGCGCCGTGGGACAGCCGCTCCACGAGGTCGCCCAGGAGCCATGGACCCACCATGGAGGCGACCGTGGCGACCGTGTTGACGGCGACGAGGATCAGGAAGGCGCGCCGGTGCCGGCGCAGGAGTTCCGCCACGTAGGCGCGTACGGTCGCGGGGGCGCCGACGGGCAGCGTGTTGGCCGTGGTCGGTGCCGCCGGGTCGTACGACGGTGGCGCCACGCCGATCATGCGGTCTCCTCGATCTCTCGCAGTTCGTTCTTCTCGAGTTCCTTGAACACACCGCTCAGAGCGGCCTCTTCGTCGGTCTCCCGGGTCACCACGGCGCGGTACCGCGGTTCCGTGCGCAGCAGTTCGCGGTGGACGCCGACCGCCTCGGCCCGGCCCTCGTGCACGAGGACGACCCGGTCGGCGCGGTCCAGGAGCAGCGGGGACGAGGTGAACACCACCGTGGTACGACCGGCGCGCAGCGCGCGCAGACCCTCGGCGATCCGTGCCTCGGTGTGCGAGTCGACGGCGGACGTGGGTTCGTCCAGGACGAGGACCTCCGGGTCGGTGAGCAGCGACCGGGCCAGGGCCAGCCGCTGGCGCTGGCCGCCGGACAGGGAACGGCCGCGTTCGGTGATGCGCGCGTCCATCGGGTCGTCGGCGTCCAGCGAGCCCTGCACGAGGGCCTCGAGCACGTCCCCGCACTGCGCGGCCGTCAGCGCCGCTGCCGCGTCGACGTCGCCGGAGGCGGGCACGTCGAGCAGGTCACGCAGCGAACCGGACAGCAGCACCGGGTCCTTGTCCTGGACGAGGACGGCGGTGCGTGCGCAGTCCAGCGGAAGTTCGTCCAGGGGTACCCCGCCGAGAAGCACCGACGGGCCGTCCTCGGAAGGGTGTCCGCCGAGGCGTTCCGCCAGCCGCCCCGCCGCGTCCGGGTCGCCGCACACCACGGCGGTGAGGCCGGCGGCCGGGGCGAGCAGTCCCGTGGCCGGGTCGTACAGGTCGCCGGAGGGGAGGTCCGCCGCGCGTGATCCGCCGACGTCCGTGACGCGTTGCAGGGACAGCACGCGGGCGGCCCGTTTCGCCGACGGGCGGGAGAAGGAGTACGCCATCGCGATCTCCTCGAAGTGCCTGAGCGGGTAGGTCAGGACCATCACGGAGCTGTAGACGGTGACGAGTTCGCCGACGGAGATCCGGCCCTCGCGGGCCAGGTGGACGCCGTAGAAGACGACCGCGATCAGCAGCAGGCCCGGCAGCAGTACCTGGATGGCGCTGATCAGGGACCACATGCGGGCGCTGCGCACGGCCGCGTGCCGGACCTCCTGTGAGGCGCGGCGGTAGCGGTCGAGGAACAGTTCCTCGCCGCCGATGCCGCGTAGCACCCGCAGGCCGGCCACTGTGTCCGAGGCCAGTTCGGTGGCGCGACCGGCCTTCTCGCGCTGGAAGTCGGCACGCCGGGTCGCGCGGGGCAGCAGGGGCAGAACGGCGACGGCGAGGACGGGCAGTCCCACGGCGACCACGACACCCAGAGCCGGCTCGTAGACCACGAGGCCGACGCAGACCAGTACGACCGTGAGGGCCGCGGCGGTGAACCGCGACACGGCCTCCACGAACCAGCCGATCTTCTCGACGTCTCCCGTGGAGACGGCGACGACCTCACCGGCGGCGACCCGCCGGCTCAGTGCGGAGCCCAACTGCGAGGCCTTGTGGGCGAGGAGTTGCTGCACCCGGGCGGCGGCGGTGATCCAGTTGGTGACGGCGGCGCGATGCAGGAAGGTGTCCCCGATGGCGGTGGCCGCACCGAACAGGGCCATGAGTCCGCCGGCGAGGGCGAGGCGCGTTCCGGAGCGGTCGATGACGGCCTCGACGGCGAACCCGACGCAGAACGGTTGCGCCGAGACGGCCACGAAGTGCAGCAGTCCCCAGGCGAGTGACTTGAGTTGACCGCCCATCTGGTTGCGGCCGAGCCACCACAGGAAGCGGGGTCCCGAGCGCACGTCGGGCACACCCGGGTCGGTAAACGGAAGATCTTGGATCTGCATGACGTCCCAGTGGCTCGTGTCAGGGGGGAAGGAGTGAGGGGGGAAGCGGGGTTCGGACGAAGGCGAGTCCGGTCGGAGCGGCGGCAGCAAACCGTGAAAGGTTCGCCTCGCACGGTGATCAGAATCAACCGGTTTTCCACGGCACCGCACAGATCCGGCTGTCACTCCTGGGCAGACAGAGCCCGTGCTTCCCGCCGGCAGGGAACCCGCCGCCGTCACAGCCGACCGGGAAGCGACCACGGAACCCGCACCTGCCACTGCGGAGAAGAAGCCCGTCGCGGGCGTCCTGGCGGAGCCCCGGGTGCCCTGCGCACCGCACACCGGACACGGACGGGCGGGTCAGCAGGACTCAGCAGCGCTCCGCGGCCGTCCCGTCGATCAATGTGTCCAGCAACTCCCCGAGGACCGCCCGCTCCACGTCGGTCAGCGGGGCCAGGATCTCCCGCGCGGCCGACTGGCGGGCCCGGCGCAGTTCGCGGAGCGTGTCATGGCCCGCATCCGTCAGCTCGATCCGGATCACCCGGCGGTTCGTAGGGTCCGGCACCCGGCGCACCCGACCGCTCGCCTCCAGCCCGTCCACCAGCGTGGTCACCGCGCGCGGCACGACCTCCAGGCGCTCGGCGAGATCCCCCATCCGCGGCGGCGCGCTGAAGTGGGCGAGCGTGCGCAGCAGCCGGGACTGGGCCGGGGTGACGCCCAGTTCGGACAGCTCCAAATGGCGCTTCTGGATGCGGTGCACCCGGCGGGTGAACCGCAGCAGCTGCTCGGCGAGCGCGCCGTCGGGATCGGGGATGGTCATGCGGGAACAATATCAGGACGTCGTTCATTGTGAGTATAGGTAACAATGAGCTACGCTCCACCAGTGATCCCGTCTCACCTCCCGTAGGAGCCCATGCACCCCGACCGACCGGAACCCTGGACCCCACCCGCGGATGCCGGGCACCAGCCCCACCAGGTGCGCCGCATCCTCAAGCTCTTCCGTCCCTACCGCGGCCGGCTCGCGGTCGTCGGCCTGCTGGTCGCCGCCTCGTCGCTGGTCTCGGTCGCCACGCCGTTCCTGCTCAAGGAAACCCTCGACGTCGCCATTCCCCAGGGGCGCACGGGCCTGCTGAGCCTGCTGGCCCTCGGCATGATCCTCAGCGCCGTCCTCGCCGGGGTCTTCGGCGTCCTGCAGACCTTGATCTCCACGACCGTCGGCCAGCGCGTCATGCACGACCTGCGCACCGCCGTCTACGGTCGCCTCCAGCGCATGTCGCTCGCCTTCTTCACGCGCACGCGCACCGGCGAGGTGCAGTCCCGCATCGCCGACGACATCGGCGGCATGCAGGCGACCGTCACCTCCACCGCCACCTCCCTGGTCTCCAACTTCACCAGCGTGGTCGCCACGATCGTCGCCATGGTCGCCCTCGACTGGCGCCTGACCGTCGTCTCGCTGGTCCTGCTGCCGGCCTTCGTGTGGATCAGCCGGCGTGTGGGCAATGAACGAAGGAAGATCACCACCCAGCGCCAGAAGCAGATGGCCGCCATGGCCGCCACCGTCACGGAGTCCCTTTCGGTCAGCGGCATCCTGCTCGGCCGCACCATGGGCCGTGCCGACTCCCTCACCCGCTCCTTCGCCGACGAGTCGGAGCAACTCGTCGACCTCGAGGTGCGGTCCAACATGGCCGGCCGCTGGCGCATGGCCGTGATCGGGATCGTCATGTCCGCCATGCCGGCCTTCATCTACTGGGCCGCGGGCATGGCCCTCCAACTGGGCGGCCCGGACGTCTCCCTCGGTACGATCGTCGCCTTCGTCACGCTCCAGCAGGGCCTCTTCCGCCCGGCCGTCAGCCTCCTGTCCACGGGGGTGCAGATCCAGACCTCGCTCGCCCTCTTCCAGCGCATCTTCGAGTACCTCGACCTGCCCGTCGACATCACGGAGCGCGCCGACCCGGTCCACCTGGAGCGGATCAAGGGCGAGGTCCGCTTCGAGGACGTCGCGTTCCGGTACGACGACAAGGGCGGGCCGGCCCTGCACGGCATCGACGTCACGGTGCCCGCGGGCGGCAGCCTCGCGATCGTCGGCCCGACCGGTGCCGGCAAGTCCACACTGGGCTACCTGGTGCCGCGCCTGTACGACGTGACGGGCGGCCGGGTCACCCTCGACGGCGTCGACGTCCGCGACCTCGACTTCGACACCCTCGCGCGCGCGGTCGGCGTCGTCTCGCAGGAGACGTACCTCTTTCACGCGTCCGTGGCGGAGAACCTGCGCTTCGCCAAGCCGGACGCCACCGACGAGGAGCTGTACGCGGCGGCACGGGCGGCCCAGATCCACGACCACATCGCCGCCCTGCCCGACGGGTACGACACGATCGTCGGCGAGCGCGGACACCGTTTCTCCGGCGGTGAGAAGCAGCGACTGGCCATCGCGCGGACCATCCTGCGCGACCCGCCGGTGCTCATCCTCGACGAGGCGACCAGCGCCCTGGACACCCGCACCGAGCAGGCCGTCCAGGAGGCCATCGACGCGTTGTCGGCCGACCGGACCACGCTGACCATCGCCCACCGGCTGTCCACCGTTCGCGGCGCCGACCAGATCGTGGTCCTGGACTCCGGCCGAGTGGCCGAACGGGGGACGCACGAGGAGTTGTTGGCGCGGGGTGGGCGGTACGCGGCCCTGGTGCGGCGGGACGCGCGGCTGGAGCCGACAAGATGACGATACGCCAGGTTATGCATCTTTTCTGACGATATGCGGGTTACCGTGCCCGCATGCAGATGAACACTCCGTCACAGCGCAGGATTCGACTGACGCGCCGGGGCCGTCTCGCCCTCATCGCGGTCGGAGCCGTCGTGGCCGGCACCGCCGTGGCGGTGCCGCTGCTGAGCCCGGACAGCCCCGAGGAGAAGCTGACCTCCCTGGTGATCCGGGAGGGCTGGCGCGCGAGCCGGATCTACGCGGCCGTCGACAAGGTCCTCGCCCTGCCCGCCGGCACCACCCGGAAGGCCCTGCCCACAGCGAACTTGAACCTGCCGATCGACGCCGACGGGAACCCGGAGGGCTACCTCTTCCCGGCGACGTACGCGTTGGGCGAGCATCCGACGCCCCGGGCGCTGCTGACGCGGATGGTCGAGACGGCGAACAAGAAGTTCAACGGGGCGCCGATCGCCGCCGGCGCCCAGCGCAACGCGATGAACGTCTACCAGGCGGTGACCGTCGCCAGCATCGTCCAGGCCGAGGCCGCCACCAAGGCGGACATGGGCAAGGTGGCCCGGGTCGTCTTCAACCGTCTGGAGCGCGGCATGCCGCTGCAGATGGACTCCACCATCAACTACGCGCTGAACCGTTCCTCGCTGAAGGCGACGGTGCGGGACACCCGTATCGAGAGCCCCTACAACTCCTACCAGCGCATGGGCCTGCCCCCCACGCCGATCGACAGCCCCGGCGAGGACGCGATGCGCGCCGCGATCAACCCGCCCCCGGGCGACTGGCTGTACTTCGTCACGATCAAGCCGGGCGACACCCGCTTCACGGCGGACTACGCGGAACACCAGCGCAATATGGCCGAGTTCAACAAATACCAGCAGAGCGCGAAGCCCTCGCGGAGCCCGTCGAAGCCCCGGTGACGGCGCGGCACAGGCGACGACCGCATCAGTGACCCGACCGCCTTCGGCGACCCGATCGCCCCGGTCGTGCGGGGGACCCGGACACCCGGTGGGCCTCATGCCGCGGCCGGCTGCTCCTCCCCGCGTTCGGCGAGCAGCCGCCTGATGTCGCGCACGGCCGCGCGACCGGCCCGGTTGGCGCCGATGGTGCTCGCGGACGGGCCGTAGCCGACGAGGTGGACGCGGGCGTCGGCGACCGCACGCGTACCGTCGACCCGGATCCCGCCGCCCGGCTCGCGCAGCCGCAGGGGCGCGAGGTGGTCGATGGCGGCCCGGAAGCCGGTCGCCCACAGGATGACGTCGGCGGCCACCCGCCGCCCGTCCCGCCACTCCACACCGTCCGGCGTGATGCGGTCGAAAATGGGCAGCCGGTCGAGCACCCCGTCGGCCAGCCCCTGGCGGATCGCGTCGTTCAACGGCAGACCCGTCACGGAGACGACGCTCTTCGGCGGCAGTCCCTGGCGTACGCGCTCCTCCACGAGGGCGACCGCGGCACGGCCGGCGTTCTCGTCGAAGGGGCCCTCGCGGAAGACGGGCGGGCGCCGTGTCACCCAGGTGGTGGCTGCCGCGAACGGGGCGAGCTCCAAGAGGTGCTGCGTACCCGACGCCCCGCCTCCCACCACGATCACCCGCAGCCCGGCGAACGCCTCCGGGCCCGGGTACTGCGCGGTGTGCAGCTGCCGTCCGCGGAAGGTCTCCTGGCCGGGGTAGCGCGGCCAGAACGGCCGGTCCCAGGTGCCGGTGGCGTTGATCAGGGCCTTCGTCGCCCAGGTGCCGTCGGATGTCTCGACGAGCAGCCGCCCGCCGGACCCCTCGCGCACGGCCCGCACGTCCACCGGCCGCCGCACGCGCAGGTCGAAGGCGCGCTCGTAGCGGTCGAAGTAGGCGGCGATGACCTCGGACGACGGCCGCGCAGGATCCGCGTCCGTCAGCTCCATTCCGGGCAAGGCGTGCATGCCGTGCACCTTGCCGTACGTCAGCGAGGGCCACCGGAACTGCCAGGCGCCACCCGGCCCGGGGGAGTGGTCGAGCACCACGAAGTCACGCTCCGGCTTGAAACCGGTGCGCCGCAGGTGATAGGCGCCGGCCAGACCCGCCTGACCGGCGCCTATCACGACCACCTCGACCTCACGCATGTTGTTCACGTTTCTACCAACGCGGCCGAAGTCGTGGATCTTCCCGTGGATCGCCCGCTGGGGACGGGCGCGGCCCGGCGGACCGCTCGCCACGGGGACTTGGTGCCGCCCATCGGACCGCCCGCCACGAGGGGGGGTGCGGCGGGGCCGGGACAGGCGAGGCCGGGAGAGGCGGGCAGGCCGCCGCCGTGCAGGGCGGATCGACCCTGCCGCGCATGGAGTACCTGTGGGGTGTACGGGTCCCGCACCCCCACACGAATGCGGCGTGTGGGTCAGGATGGGGGCATGGCAGATGCGTTCACCACCCGAGTACTGCACATCGCCTCCGGCTCGCAGGAGGCGGTCGTCGACCTCACCCGTGACTGCGAGGCCTTCCTGCGGGACGCGGCCGCCGGGCGCGACGGCCTCCTCAGCGTCTTCGTCCCGCACGCCACGGCCGGCGTCGCGATCATCGAGACGGGTGCCGGCAGCGACGACGACCTGCTCGCCGCCCTGCACACCCTCCTCCCCGCGGACGATCGCTGGCAGCACCGCCACGGCAGCCCCGGCCACGGCCGCGACCACGTCCTCCCGGCCTTCGTCCCGCCCCACGCGACCCTCCCGGTCGTGGGCGGCAGGCTGGAGCTCGGGGCCTGGCAGTCGGTGTGCCTGGTGGATACGAACCGGGACAATCCGGACCGGCAGGTGCGATTGAGCTTCCTCGGCTAGGCGGCGGCCGTCGGTCGGGTCCGGCCGATGCGTCCGGTGATCCCCTGCCGCCGGCGCCGGCGCCGGCGACGGCGCGGTACGGCGGACGGTGAGCGCCGATGGTTCCGGTTCGCCGATGCTCCGAGCCGCGGGTCGACCGGTGCCTGGCGGACTCCTGACTGCCCCGCCGTCCTGCCGCGCCTGAACAGTCATGCGGTGACCGTCGGGAGTGGCCCTCCCGCTTGCCGTGTGGGAGGGCTCCGATGGGCCGTGACTCGTATTACTGATGCCCGTATCCTCGTCAATGCCGGATATGCGTGAAGAGCGCATTATTGAAGGCGTGAGCGAGGCCAGCGTGGTTCGGTCCGACGGCGAGCCGACACTCACGGGCCGTGCGACAGGCGGCACGGGGCCCGTCCGTCTCCGTGAGCGGTTTCTGCAGGGTGAGCCGCTGGAGTCGGGCGTACGCACGTCGATTCTGAACTCGTGGCAGCGGTGCCGGGCCCTGGGACTGCTGCCGGACCGGTCCGACCCGCCCTTCCGGGGGGACTTCGACCGGGACGACCCGATCATCCGCGCGGCTGTGCCGGTGCTGGACCGGCTGGAGTCCAGGTTCGCCGGCACCGCGATGAACATCTCCCTCGCCGATGCGAGCGGGACGGTCCTCATGCGCCGCTTCGGAACCGCGTCCCTGGCCAGGAGTCTTCCCGCGATCCAGGCGGTTCCGGGGTTCGTGTTCGCCGAGCGGTTCGCCGGCACGAACGGCATCGGTCTGGCCCTGGCGGAGCGGCGGCTCATCCGGGTCCACGGCGCCGAGCACTTCGCCGAGCGCTCCCAGGGCAGCGCCTGTCGTGCCCTTCCCGTGCGGGACCCGCTCAGCGGCCGCATCCACGGCGTTCTGTGCTTCGGGTATCCGCGCAGCGACGAGGACCCGGCGCTGTCCACCGTGATACGCAAGGCGGCCGAGGCCATCGAGCGGCGGCTGCTGGCGCGTAGTTCCGCTCGGGAGCGCGCTCTGCTGCGGGCGTACATGGACGCCGGAGTCGAAACCGGCGTCGGCCTTCATCACCGCGTCGGGGTGGACGAGCTGGCCCTCGGGCTGCGCCCCCGGGACCGGGCGATCCTCACCGAGAGGGCTGCCGAGCTGATCTCCCGCGCGCAGCGGGCCGCCGTCGACGTCCCCCTGTCCGACGGCCGGCGGGTCACGCTCGTGAGCCGTGCGATGGTGAGCGCCGGCGGAGTGGAAGGGTTCGCGGTCGAAGCCGTCCTGCCGGGACCGTCACCGCGCGAGCCCCTCGCCGTACCGCTCCTGGCCGACGCGGCTCCGGGCTTCGCCGCCGAGCCTGTCGGCGCCCGTGCCGTCCCGCGCTTCGAAGGCGTCCCCGTGGTCGGGGGCCCCGGGCGGTTGTCCGCCGGTCCGGCGCCCCATCGACTGCCTGACGCCGTTCCCGACGCCGTTCCCGGCGGTGTCGCCGCGGGTGTCGACGTCAATCCGACCGCCATAGGAGACCCGGTGACGGAGGATCATCTCGGCTCCCTGTCCCCGGCGAGAGGGCTCGTCATGGTGGGGGAGCCCCACGTCGGGACCTACGCCCTGGTCGCACGGCGACGCCTGGAGCTGCTGTCGGAGGCCAGCGCCCGCATAGGGACCACCCTGGACGTGCGCCGCACCGCCCAGGAACTCGCCGAGACGGCGGTACCGCGCCTGGCCGACTTCGTCACCATCGACCTCGCCGAGCCCGTACTGCGCGGCGAGGAACCCGCGGATCCCCGAAGGGACCTGCGCCGCACGGTCGTCCACGGCATCCGCGACGATCTCCCCTTCAGCCAGGTCGGCACGCAGATCGACTACGGCCCGACCATGCCTCAGCTGCGGTGTCTGACCAGCGGGCAGGCGGTGCTGGAACCGGACCTGAGGACGGCCGCCGGCTGGCTCGCGCACCACCCCGACCACACCGAACGGCTGCTGGGCCACGTCCACTCCCTCATCGCGGTGCCCCTGGTCGCCCGGGGCGTCGTCCTGGGCGCCGCCGCCTTCTACCGCGCGCAGGACCCCGCCCCCTTCGGCGACGACGATCGCTCGCTGGCCCAGGAACTCGCCACCCGCGCCGCGCTGTCCATCGACAACGCCCGCCGCTACACGCACGAACGCGCCATGGTCCTCGCCCTGCAGCGCAGTCTCCTCCCGCGCGGCCTGCCCGAACAGGACGCCGTGGAGGTCTCCCACCGCTACCTGCCCGCCGAATGCGACGTGGGCGGAGACTGGTACGACGTCATCCCGCTGTCCGGCACCCGCGTCGGCTTCTTCGTCGGCGACGTCGTCGGGCACGGCATGCTCTCCGCCGCGACCATGGGGCGGCTGCGCACGGCCGCACGCAGCTTCGCCGAACTCGACTTCTCCCCGGAGGAGGTCCTCACCCACCTCGACAACCTCGTGCTGCGCCTGGACCGGGAGGACCCCGCCTTCGACGGCACCGGCATCATCGGCGCCACCTGTCTCTACGCCGTCTACGACCCGACCTCGCAGCAGTGCACCCTGGCCCGCGCCGGCCACCCTCCGCCCGCCGTCGTCTCACCCGAGGGCGCCGTGTCGTTCCCCGACCTGCCGGCCGGACCCCCGCTCGGCCTGGGCGGCCTGCCCTTCGAGCCCGCCGAACTCCACCTCGCCGAAGGCAGCCAGCTCGTCCTCTACACCGACGGACTCATCGAGGACCGCAACCGCGACGTCGACGTGGTCCTCGACCAGTTGCGCACGGCCCTCGCCCACCCCGGGCGCCCACCGGAGGAGACCTGCCGGGTGGTCCTGGACACGGTGGCCCCCGCCCACCCGAACGACGACATCGCCCTGCTCGTCGCCCGCACCCACGCCTTCGACCCCCGTCGGATCGCCACCTGGGACCTGCCCGCCGACCCGGCGCTCGTCAGCCAGGTCCGTGCATCCGCGATGCGGCAGCTGGCCGACTGGGAACTCGACGAGGCAGCCTTCGTCGCGGAACTGACGCTCAGCGAACTGATCACCAACGCCATCCGCCACGGCGCCGGACCGATCCGGGTGCGGCTGCTCCGCGACCGCGCCCTGATCTGCGAGGTATCCGACACCAGCAGCACCGCCCCGCACCTGCGCCTGGCGGCCACCACCGACGAGGGCGGCCGGGGCCTGTTCCTCGTCGCGCAGCTGGCCCGGAGCTGGGGCACGCGCTACACGCCCGAAGGCAAGGTCATCTGGGCCGAATGCGGACTCGACGGTGCCTGACGTACTCGGGCGCCTGACCACTCGGCGAGCACGCGGCGCGCGTTCGGCCGACCGACTGATCCGTTGGGGCACAGCGGACGGCAATGTGCCTGAAATATTGTGATATGCACGGCTAGTATCACTGACACACGTCGGGAAGAAACCGCCAGGCCGACCTCCGGAGCTGTCCGTGCACGACGCTCACGACACCTCTGCGCAGGCGATCCCGCCCAGCCGGGCGGAACCGCTCGTCCGCATCCGCGGACTCGCCAAACGATTCGGTGGGACCCTCGCGCTGGCCGGAGTCGACCTCGACGTCCACGCCGGAAGCGTTCTCGCGCTGCTCGGTCCCAACGGAGCCGGGAAGTCCACGCTCATCAAAGTGCTCGCGGGCGTCCACCACGCCGACGCGGGGCGGATCACGGTCGACGGACACCCCCTCGGGAGTCATGGCGCGTCCCGCCGTATGTCCTTCATCCACCAGGACCTCGGCCTGGTGGAGTGGATGACGGTCGCCGAGAACATCGCCCTGGGCCGCGGGTACGCGCGCCGCGCGGGACTGATCTCCTGGAGGCGGACCCGGGAGAGCTGCGCCGACGCCCTGCGCGTCGTCGGCGGGCATCTCGACCCCGACGCTCCGGTCGCCCGCCTCGCCCCGGCCGAGCGGTCTCTGGTCGCCGTCGCCCGCGCCCTGTCGGCACGGGCGAGGCTCATCGTCCTCGACGAGCCGACCGCGCGCCTCCCCGCCGCGGACTGCGCCAGGCTGTTCCGCGTCCTGCACGCCCTGCGCGACCGGGGGCACGGCATCCTCTACGTCAGCCACCGCCTGGACGAGGTGTACGAGGTCGCCGACACCTTCGCCGTCCTGCGCGACGGCCGTCTCGTCAGCCAGGGTTCGACGGCGGGCCACAGCCCACTCCGCCTGGTGCGCGACATCACGGGCGAGGAGCCGGCCCCCCACCGCCCCGCCACGGCACCGGTCGACGGCCCGGCCGTCCTGACCCTCGACGGCGTGCGGACCGCCGGCACGGGACCGGTCGGCCTGGAGCTCAGGGCCGGGGAGGCCCTGGGCCTGGTCGGCCTCTCGGGCGCCGGACACACCGACCTCGGCCGAGCCCTCGCGGGATCGGGCCCCCTCCTCGGCGGCCGGGCACTCCTCGAGGGCCACCCTTACCGGCCCCGCACGGTCGCGGAAGCCGTCGCACGGGGTGTCGCCTTCGTACCCGGCGACCGGCAGCGGGAGGGCTGTCTGCCCGAGCTGACCGTACGGGAGAACCTCCTGGCCAACCCCCGGGCGGGAGACCGGTCGGCGCCGCGGTTGATCAGCCCCCGCCGCGAACGCGCCGAGACGGCCGCCCTGATCGAACGGTTCTCGGTGCGTCCCCGCGACGGTGAGGCTCCCATCGCCACCCTGTCCGGCGGGAACCAGCAGAAGATCATGCTCGGCCGCTGGCTCCGGACGGGCCTGCGCCTGCTGATCCTGGAGGAGCCGACGGCGAGCGTGGACATCGGCGCCAAGGCCGCGATCCACCGCCTGCTCGGCGAGGCGCTCTCCGGCGGCCTCGCGGTTCTCCTCCTCTCCACCGACTTCGAGGAGGTCGCGGGGGTGTGCGGGCGTGCCCTGGTCCTCGTCCGCGGAACCGTGACGGCCGAGCTGAGCGGCCCGGCCCTCACGGCAGCGGAACTCACCCGGGCGGCTTCGGCCGTGCCCCCCTCCGGCACCGCGACGAACCCGTGACCGCCTCACCCTCCCCGCCGCCCCGGCCGCGACCGCGCCGACCGGGCCCGCCGAAACGGTTCGTACTTGGTCGTGGAACGGGTCGCCCGGCGCGACCGCGCGGCCCGGGCGGGCGCCTCGTCGGCGCCTACGGCCTCCTGGCCCTCACCGGCCTGCTCATCCTCGTCTTCTCCCTCACGCTGCCGCGTACGTTCCCCACCCTGGACACGGTCGACTCGATCCTGTCCACGCAGTCGATCCCGGCCGTCCTGGCGCTCGCGGCCATGGTCCCCATCGTGACCGGCGCGTTCGACCTCTCCATCGGCTACGGTCTCGGCCTGGCGCACGTCATGGTGCTGCGGCTCGTCGTCGACGAGGGGTGGCCCTGGCCGCTCGCCTGCCTCGCGGTGATCCTCGGCGGAGTGGTCGTGGGCGTCGTCAACGGCGTCATCGTCGAGTTCGGCCGGATCGACTCCTTCATCGCCACCCTGGGGACCGGCAGCATGATGTACGCCGTGACCGGATGGATCACCGACGGCGGCCGGATCGTGCCCGGCCCGCAAGGACTCCCGGCGGCCTTCACCGACCTCTACAACTCCACACTCCTCGGCCTTCCGGTCCCCGCCTTCTACGTGCTCGCGCTCGCGCTCGCCCTCTGGCTCGCGCTGGAGCGGCTGCCCCTCGGCCGGTACCTCTACGTCGTGGGGTCGAACCCGCGCGCCGCCGACCTCGTCGGCATCCCGGTCCGCAAGTACACCGTCCTCGCCTTCGCCACCTCGGGCCTGATCGTCGGCTTCGCCGGAGTTCTGCTCGCGGCCCAGCAACAGCTCGGCAACCCGAGCGTCGGCCTCGACTACCTGCTCCCCGCCTTCGTCGGGGCGCTCCTCGGCTCCACCGCGATCAAACCGGGCCGCCCCAACGCCATGGGCACCCTCGTCGCCGTCGCCGTCCTGGCCGTGGGCCTCACCGGCATCGCCCAGATGGGCGCCGAGTTCTGGACGGTCCCCCTGTTCCACGGCGCGACCCTGCTCCTCGCCGTGGGCCTGGCCGGATACTCCGCCCGCCGCCGGGTGCGCACCGGCGTCTTCTCGGCCCGCGACGCGCCCGGCGAAGCGCCGGAGCCCCCGTCCTGACCGCCGCACGACGGCGGCACGGCGGACACCACCCGATGACCCGCGCCGCCTGCGTCACCCCACGCCCCGGCCGTGTTCTCCCGCTCGTCCCTCCGCGAGGAGCCTCTCGTGCACCGCAACCGCAAGGCCACCCCCGGCGCCCGCAGGGCCCGCGCCGCCGCCGTCACCCTGCTGGCCGCGGCGAGCGTACTGGCGGGATGTGAGCGCGGCTCGTCGGGCGGCCCGCAGGACTCCACCTCGGGCCCGAGCGGTTGCCCCGCCGCCCAGGCCAGGGCCCAGGCCGCCGTCAGCCGGGCGGAACGGACGGACATCCCCTGGAACGGACCGGCCGACGGCCCCGCGGCGGTGGCCGGCAAGACCATCGTCTACGTCGCCCAGACCATGACCAATCCAGGAGTCGCGGGCGCCGCCGACGGCGTGCGGGAAGCCGCGCGAGTCATCGGCTGGAACGTCCGGGTGATCGACGGCGGCGGCACCCCCGCCGGCATCCAGGCGGCGATGAGCGACGCCGTGGCCCTCAGGCCCTCGGGCATCGTCATCGGAGGCTTCGACCCCGACTCGACCTCGCAGCAGGTCACGCGGGCGCGTGCCGCAGGCATTCCGCTCGTCGGCTGGCACGCCGTCGCCTCTCCCGGCCCCAGCCGACGGCCCGAACTCTTCTCCAACGTCACGACCGACGTCGAGGACGTGGCCAGAATCAGCGCGCAATGGGTCATCGCGCACTCCGGCGGCGACGCCGGGGTGGTGATCTTCACCGATGCCTCGATCCCCTTCGCCCGGAACAAGTCCGAGCTGATCAGGAAAGAGCTCGCCACCTGCTCGGGGGTGGAACTGCTGGCGTACGAGAACATCCCGATCCCGGACGCGAGCAGCCGCACACCTCGTGAGGTCTCCTCGCTCCTCTCCCGTTTCCGGGACCGGTGGACCCACTCCGTCGCCATCAACGACCTGTACTTCGCCGATGCCGCTCCCGTCCTCCGCGCCGCCGGCAAGGAGGGCTCCGGACCGCCCTTCAACATCGGCGCCGGAGACGGGGACCCCTCCGCCTTCCAGCGCGTCGACAGCGAGCAGTACCAGGCCGCCACCGTGCCCGAGCCGCTGTCCCTGCAGGGCTGGCAGATCGTCGACGAGTTCAACCGGGCCTTCTCCGGCCGCCCCGCCAGCGGATACGTCGCCCCCGTCCACATCGCCACGGCCGACAACAGCGACGGCGCCACGGCCTGGAACCCGTCGGGATACCGGGAGGCGTACCGGAGCATCTGGGGCAGGTGACGGCCCGCCGACGGGGCGCCGCGCGTCCCGGGCACCGACCACGCGGCACGACCGACCCTCAGTCCTTCGGGAGCCAGTCGTCCAGGGCGTCGATGAGGCGGTCGAGCGCGGGCTCCTCGGCGGAGCGGTCCGTCATGACCGTGCGGCCGTCGAACTGCAGCCTGTACTGGAACATGTCCGCCGCCCCCATGTTCATCGTGAACGCGGGGACGTCGGAGAGCGCCGGATCCCCGAGCAGCGTGCGCAGCTTCGTGAACTGCGCCGCGCTGGTGCGGCGCACCGTGGACTCGCTCCCGTCGGTGGCACGCACGGTGCCGTCCCCCCGCAGGACCACCTGCTGGTTGACCCCGGCGAAACCGCCGGTGACGGTCATGGTCACCAACTTCTGGTCCGGTCCCGTCACGTGCACCGGGGAGGGGCTCGCGGAAGCCGGCGCCGACACGGAGGCGGAGAGGGAGACGGAGGGAGAGGGGGTGGGGGAGGCCGAGTCCGAGCGCGGGGGCGAACCGGCCGACGGCGGAGCGGAGGACGCGGTTGCCGTGGCGACCGCCGTGTCCCTCGGCTCCGCCGAACTCCCCTCGTCCCCGAAGGAGCAGCCGGCCAGAGTCAGTACACCGACCGCGCACACTGTCGCCGCTCTCGCGGCAGTACCTCCGACGAGCACTGTGTCCCCCCGTGTGCCGACGCTGAACCACCGTCGTATCAGACTGCCATCAGGCGCCTTTGTCCACACCGTTCAGCGCCCTGGTTCCTCCCGGCTCGCCCGAGGCGCACGCCGCTACCCTCCCGGAGCCGGGGCGCAGGCCTGCTCAGCAAGCGGCGCTGACAGCGGGCCGGACGAGCAGGTCGTGTCGGCGCCCATGGTGTGCGGGGCTTTCCGTAGCGCGGGGGTGTGCAGGGCCTTGCGTAGCGCGGGCGGGGCGACTCGGGAGCGTCTGCAGGCGCTCGGTGACGATGACAGCCGTGGTCGTGTCCCCTCGGGTCCGGGCGGCGACCGTCGTGGTCGCGTCGTTGCGTCGGCGGTCCCTGAAGACGAACAGGCGGAGCAGCAGGAAGCGGCCGGTGCCCGCCACGGCGGAGGCGGTGAGGTAGACGACCTGTTGCGTGAGCAGGCCGGGGGACGAGTGGACCGTGTGCAGGACGAGCATCGCGGCGCAGGTCACCAGGTAGGCGGCCGTGGCCGAGCCGGCGGACTGCACGTGCCGGCGCCACCCCGGACGTCGGCCGGTGCCGAAGGTGAAGAGGGCGTGCAACTCGGTGCACAGCAGGGTGGAGACGACCGTGATCACCGCGTTCGCCAGGGCCCAGGGCATCACCGTGGCCAGCAGCGGTACGGCCGCACCGGAGAGGAGTCCGACCCCGCCGCCGCAGACCACGAAGCGGACGAACGACGAGAAGGGCCCCGGTGTGGACGGGGACAGCGACTCCATGGCGGTTTCCTTCCGGGGCACGAACCTCTGGCCTGGACAGTCGATTCCTGCCGGGCTTTCTTCGGGTCTCGACCCGGCTTCGGAGCAACCGGGTTGAACGATGCCGTTTCCCGTTCGCGCGAACGAGGGAGCGGCCCACCGAATCGGGGGTGGGGCTGGCACCACCGCGTGGGTCGGGCCGGCCCGACCCACGCGGTGCGTCACGTCAGCGGTCGGTCGCGTCCTCGTCGAAGTGCCGTGCCGCGCTGCTCGGAGAGTGCGCCGACGACGAACAGCCCTGTGTGCGGGGAGACGCCGGCGTCGACGGTCGGGCGCGATCCGCTCACCCCGTGCGGCGGACGGCGACCCGCCGCGCGCCGTACCGCTCGCGGATCGGCACCACGCCGAGCGGGACCGATCCGCTCATCCCGTGCGGCGCGATCCGCTCACCCCATGCTCTTCGCGCCGTCCAGGGCCTCGCGGACGATGTCGGCGTGGCCGGCGTGCTGGGCGGTCTCGCCGATGATGTGCAGCAGCACCCGGCGGGCCGACCACCGCGTGCCGGGCTTGTGCCAGGGGGCCGGCGGCAGCGGCTGGGCCGCATCCAGATCGGGCAGCGAGGCGACCACCTCGTCCGTACGGCGGGCCACCTCGGCGTACGCGTCCAGCACACCCGCCAGCGTCTCGCCGGGCAGCATACGGAACTCGTCCGCCCGCTCGGCCCAGTCGGCCTCGGTCATGTCGTTCCAGTCCCCCAGGGCCGACGGGCCCTCCAGGAGGAAGGCCGTCCATCCCCGTTCGACCGAGGTGACGTGCTTGATGAGGCCGCCCAGACAGAGCTCGCTGACCGTGGTCCGCCGGCCGGCCTGCTCGTCGCTGAGGTCGCGGGTGGTGAAGCGAAGGAACTGTCGGTGGTGGGCAAGCGACTCGAGCAGGTCGGCGCGCTCGCCGGTGGCGGCCGGTGCGGCGGTCGGGTCGTCGAGGTGCGTGGTGCTGGTCATGACGCTCTCCGTCTCCGTGGGTCGTGTTCCGCGGTCGAGCACCACGCTAGGAAGCGAAGAGGTCAGACTCTGACCTAATGAGGCCGGGCATCGGGCGGGGTTCCGGAGGTCTTCACCGCAATGCCGCTGCCACCTCCCTGTCCGCGCCCCAAGCCGCCGCGCACAACCGGCGTTCCACCTCCTCCGTGTAGAGCGCGGCGGCCAGCCAGGCGCGTGCGAAGCGGTCCGTGTCCGTCGGCAGCAGCCGGCCGAAGGCGTCGCGGGAGCGGTCCGCCGCGGCGGCCTGCAACTCGTCCAGGAGGTCGCCCGCCGTGGAGAGGCCCACCCGGCGCAGACGAGCGCTGTCGCCCGACCCGTTGCCGGGGAAGGCCAGAACGCGACGGCCCCCCGACACCGCCTGGTGGATCCGGCGGCGGAGGAGGTGCAGCGGGGCCTCGTCCGCCACGGGAGCGACCATGCCCGGCCCCGGGGCCGTCGAGGCGGGCAGGTCCGCGCGCTGGAGGCGGTCCAGGCCGAGGTCCACCCGGGCGGTGGGGTCGCTGGGATGCCCGGCGGCGAGCAGCAGGGCACGGGGGAGCGGTCCGGGGACGAGCCGGGCCACGATCCGCAGCCTGCTGCCCCGAGCGGCGGCCAGCAGGCGGAGGTTGTCGCGACAGGGGAGGGCAGGGTCGTCGTGGGCCGCGGCCAGCCGGAGGGCCAGCCCGTCGCAGTCGGCCAGCAGGCTGTCGCCCGTCGACTCCCGGACCGTGCCCGTGAGGGTCACGTCGAGGAAGAGCAGGTCGTGGCCCTCGTTCTTCAGGCTGCCGTCGCTCCTCAGCGCGCGGGCGACCTGCTCGGCGACGGGCACGGCCCACAGCCGCTCCAGTGGCTCTCCGTGCCAGGAGGCGCCGGACGCGCGGACCGCCCGTACTCCCGCCCCCGCGCCCAGACGGCCCGTCGGGGAGACGGTCGCGCCGGACACGGCAAGCCCCGCGCGCGACAGTTCACGGTGGGTCAGGGCCGTGTCCCCGATGCGTACGGCCCGGTCTGCGGCGCCGGTCGCGCGGCCCGGCCCGCCCGGAGCCACGTCGGAGACCGTGTAGAGGCGCCCTTCGGCGTCGGCCGTCCAGGTGACGGCGCCCGCGTAACCGGTCGTCGTCAGGACGGGCTCGGAGAAGAGACCGTACAGACGCAGTGAACCGTCCGGGCGGTAGGGCTGGCGCACCGTGCCCCGCAGGTCGGCCAGGTCCGGCCCGGTGGCGTGCGGCACGCGGTGGGCGATGTTCAGGACGCCCCGCACGGCGCTCACCAGGTCGGCGAGGCGGTACGCGGGGTCGGCCGAGCGTGCTGCGCGTACCCCGGTGACCACGGACACCGCCGCGGCGGAGGCCCGGGGGAGGCCTGCGAGGCGCGCGGTGTGCGCGGCACGCAGCAGCTCCGCCTGGAGCACGGCACCGGCTCCGTCGGTGCCCGCTTCCAGCACGGCGGCGGCCGCGTCGAACACGGCACGCGCGGCGGTGCGTTGTGCGGCGGTGGCCGCCTCGGTCGCCGTTCCATCACCGGTACCGGAGCGGGTGGAGATCCCGGTCCCGGTCCCGAAGGGGGTCCCGGTCCCGATATCGGCGGAGGTCCGCGTTCCGGTGAAGGTCCCGGTCCCGGTGTCGGTGGAGGTTCGGGCCTCTGCTCCCATGGGGCTTCGCGCCTCTGCCCCCGTGGGATCACGGGTTTCTGCTCCCTTGGGACTACCGGCCTCTGCGCCGGTGGGGGTTGCGGTGCCGATGTCGGTGTCCGGCTCGGTCGCTGCCTCCCCAGCCTTGGGGGTGTGGTCCTCGGTGGCACCTTCGGCCGGGTCCTCGGCCGCGACCGGCGCGGCGGAGGCCGCCGCGGCGCGGTGCAGACAGCCGGGGGCCAGCAGACACCCGCAGCGGATGGCGTCCGCACTGGTCACCGTGCCGCCGGGCGCGTGCAGCTCGAGGTCGGTGTCGTCGTCGACGGCGATCCGTACGGTGTCGCCCTCGCGGACGACCGGACGCCCTACGAGCTTGGCGACGCCCGCGTCCAGCCGCTTGCGCAGCCGCGGTGAGAGCGCCCCGACCAGGTCGGCGGTGACGGACGGGGCGACCGGGGGCAGGCCCGGTCCGGTCGGGTCCGGAGACAGGTCCGGGCTCATGCGATCTTCTCCCCTACCCAGCGGGCGAGTTCGAGCGGACTGAGGGCGGCTACGGGCATGCCCGCGGCGACGAGCTGACCCGCGACGCCCGTGGAGTAGCGGGGCCGGCCCGTGTCGTCGAGGCTCGCGCAGCCCAGGACGTGACAGCCCGCTCCCACGAGGGCGCGGACCTCGGCGAGCAGGCCGCCCAGCGGGTAGCCCTCCTCGAAGTCGCTGACGACCACGACGAGGGTCCGCGACGGCACGGTGACCAGCTCGCGCGCGTGGCGCAGCCCCGCCGCTATGTGGGTGCCGCCGCCCACGCTGACCTCCAGCAGCAGCGACAGCGGGTCCTCGACGTGCCCGGTGAGGTCGATGACCTCCGTGGAGAAGGCCAGGAAGTGCGTCGACAGGGTCGGTACGCCCGCCAGTACCGAGGCGGTCAGCGCGGCCCAGATGGTGGACGCCTCCATGGATCCCGACACGTCCGTCACCAGGATCAGCCGCCAGTCGGCCGCCCGGCGTGCCCGCGTGCGGAACACCGGCCGCTCAGGGATGACCTGGACCGTGCCGTCCGGGCCGCGGCGCGCGGTCGCCAGGTTGGCCCGCAGGGTCCGGGGCAGATCGAGTCCGCCGCCGGGCCGCCTGCTGGGGCGCGGCAGCGCCGTGCCGTGCAGGGCGGGACGCAGCCGGGTGGCGAGCTCACGGGTCAGCGCGTCGACCAGCCGCCGTACGAGCGGGCGGAGCGCGGCCAGCCGGGACTCGGGCAGGCCGCCCGCGTGCCGCAGCACGGTCCGCAGCAGGTCGACCGAGGGCCGCGCACTGTCCGCGTCCAGCTCGGCGAGGACGTCCTTGCGGCCGGACGCGGCGGCCGCCGCCAGGACCTCCTCCCGGATGCCCGGCCCGAACAGAACGGCCAGCTCCTCCGACCACTCCCGCACCCCCGGGTACGGCACCTCCCGGCCGCCCCCGGATCCGCCCCCGCCCCCGGATCCGGTGAGGTCGCCTCTGCTGCCCTCTCCGCGCCCGCTGCCGTACAGCTCGTCCAACGCGGTCGCCAGCGGGGCGGCGGACGACGCAAGCTGGTCCGTACGGCGGCCCAGGACGAGGCGCCAGCGGTCGGCGGGGGCCACGAGGTGGTCCTCGGCCCGAGGGGCGGCAGCCGGTGCGGTGGGGTGGTCCTCGGCCCGAGGGAGGGCGGGTTCGACGCGGTGGTCTTCGGTCCGAGAGGCGGCGGCGGGTGTGGTGCGGTGGTTCTCGGCCCGAGGGTCGGCCCGAGGGGCGGCTGCCGGTGCGGTGACGTCCGCCGGACCGCCCTGCACAGGCAGCAGGCCCAGCGACCGCAGGGTGTCGCGGGCGGACAGGTCCGCGCCGGTCCAGACGGCGAGCGCGGCGGGGTCGACGCCGTCGGTGTCGGCCACGCGCGCGGTGTCGAGACGTTCCTCGACGGACGCGAGGAGACGGTCGCGGGCCGCGGGGCTGAGCGTGTCGAAGCCGCCCCGCAGGGCCGGGAGCCGGTCGAGGAACTCCCGGTCGGGCAGCTCCGACACACGGTCGAGCAGGGGCTCCAGCGCGGGTGCCGCCGCCTCGAGCAGCGGGCCGGCGGCGGTCAGCAGCCCGCTGAGCCGGCCGGTGAGCGCGGCGCGGGAGTCGGGGTCGACGGCCCCGTCGACCCAGGAGGCGACCCGGTCGCCGAAGACCCGGGCGTCCTCCTGCCCGAGCAGCACGCGGACCGCGCCGGCGGCGCCGCGCATCAAAGGGGAGCCGTCCGCGGCCAGCCGGGTCAGCGCGTCGGTCAGCCGGATGCCGCCCGACAGGTCGGCACGGTGGGCGAGATCCAGCAGGGCGTGCGCGTCGGCGGGGTCCTCGGACCCGGTCAGGCCGTCCACCTGCCGTACCGCCGCGGAGGTGAGCAACTCGGCCACGGCCGCCGCCCGGGCCGCACGGTCCTCGTCGGCGCCGAGCCCCGGGATGTGCCCGGCGCGCACGCGGTCCAGCAGGGTGAGGCCGGCGATGAGGTGGGGGAGGGTGGCCGCGCGGGGCAGCACCTCGGCGACGTCGTCGAGCCGCTCGTCCGCTAGCACGGGCAGACCGCACTCCGCCGCCTGCGCGAGCCCTTCCACGCACTGGGCGGCCGTCGGCCCGCCCTCCTCCCGCTGGGCGCGCCGCCGCTCGCGCAGCACGCCCTCGGCGGCCTGCGCGGACGTGACACCGCGTACGCCTGCGGCGGTCAGCATGGCCGCCGTCGCGGGCGTCCAGCGCACTTCCCAGCGTGAGGTGAGGGCCTCGGCGCCGCCCGCGCCGACGACCTCCTTGGCCTCCGCGTACGGCACCCCGCACACCGTCAGCCGGCGCAGCAGGAGCTCGCGGCGCCGGTCCAGGTCGGAGCGCAGCGGGTCGAGACGCAGGTCACGGGCGGTGCCGGAGCCGCCCGCCCCGGGGCCGGGCAGGCCCAGCTCCGCCACCTCGGCCTCGACCGCCGGGGCGAGACCGCTGCGCGGCGCGTCCGGCGCGGGGCGCCCGGTGCGCGTGCCGACGAGGACCCGCTCCATGGCCCGCGCCACGGCCCGCCCCCGCCCGTACGGCTCGCCCTGCGCCAGGACCGTCTGCACGGCCTCGACCAACTCGCCCCGGCCTGCAGCGGGCAGATCCCGCAGCCGGGCGAGGTCCGAGGCGAGCCGGGTGATCTCGCGCGCGTCGGCGGGCCCCGACGGGTGACCGAGTTCCCGCAGTTCCGCGCAGATCCGCACGGCCGCCCGCGTCAGAGACTCCTCCAGGGCCGCCGGATCACCTGCCGCGCGCAGGACCATGTCCTGCCACTCCGGATCCCGGATGCCGGCCGGATAACCGGACCGCTCGTCGAGGAGGGTGTAGGTGTACGGGATCAGCGAGGTGGTCCACGGAGGACGGCTCACGGACGGGGAGGCCTCCGCGTCCTCCTCCGCCTGCCGCCCCACCAGCGCCGGGGCGTGGAACGCGCCCACCACCACGGCGGCCCGCGCCCCGTTCGCGGTGGCCTCGGCCAGCCGGGCCCGCATCCACCGCTCGCGCCGCAGGTCCAGCTCGGGCACCCCGCCGGTGGCGGCCGTGTCCTCGCGCAGCGCCCAGCCCGTCAGCAGCGCCGCCCTGCGCAGGGCCTCGGGCGGGGAACCCGGGGCGGAGGCCTCGACCAGCCGGTCCCACAGGTCGTCCCCGGGACGGCCCGTCAGCCCGGCCCGGAGGGCGGCGGCGAGCCGGGGGCCGCCGGCACTCGCCGACGCTCGGACGCGCGGCTCCTCACCCCACGCCCGGTCCGCGAGCGGCAGATCGCAGGCGATCACCGGCACACCGTGCCGGAAGGCCCAGCGCACGGCGGCCAGTTCGGGCGAGAAATCCGCGAACGGATAGAACGCCGGCCCCTCGCCCCCCGTCCCGTCCCGTGGGGCCGCGGCCAGCGCGACCGGGGCCCGCGTCTCCTCGTGCCCGAGCCAGGGCAGCCAATCCTGCATCTCGGCCGGCAGCTCGACGAGCACCACGTCGGGCTTCGCCTCGTCGAGCAGCAAGGGCATGGCGGCGGCCAGGGAGGGCGCGTGATGCCGTACGCCGACGAGGTAGGGCGCCGCCGGGTCGGTGAGGGCGGCAAGGGCATCGTCGGGCGCGACCGTACCGACGCCGGGGGAGCCGGCCACGGCGCCCGGAACGACGGCTCTGGCTTCGGGCGAAGCGGCGACGGGGTCGGGCGGCGGCGACCCGGCGCCGACGGGTGGGTCGGACGCGGGGTCGGGGGAGTCGCACCTGGTGTGGGGTGGGCGGGATCCGGCGTCGCGCACGGCGGCAACGGCGTCGGCAGGGGCAAGTCCGGCGTCAGCAGAGGCGGCCCCGGCATCGGCAGGAGCAGGCTGGGCGTCGGCAGGGGTGGTCGCGACGTCAGGTGGGTTGGACCGGGCGTCGGCGGGGGAGACCCCGCCGGCGGCAGGGGCAAGTCCGGCGTCAGCAGAGGCGGCCTCGGCATCGGCAGGAGCAGGCCGGGCGTCGGCAGGGGTGGTCGCCGAGTCAGGTGGGTTGGACCGGGCGTCGGTCGGGGCGGCTGCGGTGTCCGCAGGGGCAACCCCGGCGTCGGCTGAGGCGGCTGCGGCATGGGCAGGGGTGGACCCGCCATCGGCAGAGGCAGGCCCGCCATCGGCAGAGGCAGCCTTGGCGTCGGCAGGGTCGGACCCGGCGTTGGCTGAGGCGGCTGCGGCATGGGCTGCGGTGAACCCACCATCGGCAGAGGCAGCCTCGGCGTCGGCAAGGTTGGACCCGGCGTTGGCTGAGGCGGCTGTGGCACCGGCAGCGGTGGACCCACCATTGGCAGAGGCAGTCCCGGCGTCACATGGGTCGGATCGGGCGTCGGTCCGGGCAGCCCTGGCCTCGGCTGAGGCGGCCCTGGCCTCGGACGGAGTGGCGGTGCCGTCAGGAGGGGCACCCACGGCACCCTCGGCAGATGAAGCGGCCTCGGTGTCCGGAGGTACTGACCCGGCGTGGGGAGCCGCGGGGGCGCCGTCGGGGGAGAGGGACACGGTCGTCAGCCCTCCAGGACCGTGCGCAGGTCCCACAGGGTGCGCCAGGTGGCGGAGCCCTGTTCGGCGCGGCGGCGCACCGGACCGTCCCAGTAGCCGCGCAGGCGGGCCGCGTCGGCCGGGTCGTCCTTGCGGACCACTCCGAGCAGGTGCCCCGGCAGCAGACCGAGCACGTCACGGTCCCCGGGGAAGTACGCCGCCGCGAGAGCCAGCGCCCCCGCGACGGACACGGCCTCCGCCGTGCTCATCACGGTGGACGGCCGCTCCACCTCCCACCCCTCCGCCGACCGGCCCTCGCGCAGATCGCGGAAGGCGGTGACGAGGGCCTCCAGCACGGCGTCGTCGACCTGGAACGGCGCCCCGGCCCGCTCCACGGACGCCCGAGCCTGGCTGCGCACCAACGCGGTCTCCGCGTCGAGGTCGGGAATGGGGCCCACCGTCTCGAAGTTGAAGCGGCGCTTGAGGGCCGCGGACATCTCCGAGACGCCCTTGTCGCGCAGGTTGGCCGTGGCGATGAGGTTGAAGCCGGGCGCCGCGTGCGCCAGCGCGTCCTCGGTGCCCGCCAGCTCGGGCACGGCGATGCGCCGCTCCGACAGCAACGACACCAGGGAGTCCTGCACCTCGGGAAGACAGCGCGTGACCTCCTCGACCCGGGCGATCGCGCCCCGGCGCATGGCGGTCAGCACCGGCGAGGGCACCAGCGCCTGCCGGCTGGGGCCCTGCGCCAGCAACAGGGCGTAGTTCCAGCCGTACTTGAGCTGGTCCTCCGTCGTGCCCGCGGTGCCCTGCACGACCAGGCCGCTGGTGCCGCACACCGCGGCCGACAGCAGCTCCGACAGCATCGACTTGGCGGTGCCGGGCTCGCCGACGAGGAGCAGGCCGCGCTCGCCGACGAGGGTCACCACGCAGCGCTCGACGAGCGCCCGGTCGCCGACGAACTTGCCCTCGATCACCAGGCGGCGGGGCACCCCGTCGGGGACCTCGGCGCCGTCGGGCAGCTTCAGCGCCCGCCCGTCACTGCCCATGACGAACGTGACGACCGCGCGCGGGGTGAGCCGCCAGGCGGGCGGGCGCGGCCCGGCGTCGTACGCGGCGAGGAAGGCCAGTTCGACGGCGTGCTGGTCCTCGGGCGGGACGATCTGGCGGGCCGGGGCGGGGGAGACGGTGGTGGTCATCGGTGCGGGTTCTTCCAGGTGCGGCGGGACGGTGGTCATCGGCGGCGGCCCTTACGGCTGGCGCGCGTGGTGAGCTCCTCGTAGGCCGGGGCGTCACCGGCGCGGACGCGGTCCCACGCGCGCGTGAACAGCTCCGGCACCGGCACGAGCGGCACGGCGAGCGCGTGGTCACGGACCGGGTAGAGGCCCTCCTTCCAGACCTCGACCGGCAGCGCGGGCGCCTTGAAGTCGTGCCAGCCGCACGGCAGGAAGAGGGTGCGCCCGGCACGGGGCCGCTTGGCCTCGACGACCAGGTCGGTCGCCGCCAGTTCGGCGTGGGCCTTCTTCGCGCGGGCGGGCTTCCAGCCGGTCCAGCGGGCGCGGTTGCGGTCCGTGGGGTCGGGCAGGGCCAGCAACTGCAGGTAGAGAGCGGCCGCGTCCGTGCCCAGGCCGTGCGTGTCGGCGACCTCCGCGACCAGCTCCGGCACGCTGACGGTCGGGTCCTGGGCGTGCCCGGTGGGTTCCTCGGGAGCGGCCCCGGCGGCGACCGCGCGGGCGAGTTCGTCGCCGAGGATCGTCCGCAGGGCGCGCAGACCCTCGCCCCGGCCCGCGCCGACCACGCCCTCGACGAGCCCGAACACGGCGTCGTCCGGCCCGGTGAGCCCGGCGGGACGCACCAGGACGGCTTCCTGTTCCTGGTACCAGGGGCGCAGCACCAGTACGTCGCCGAGCCGGGTCAGCCCGTCCGCGCCGGCACCCCCGGTGGCGGGCAGCCCGAACGCCTTGCGCAGGTGACCCGAGGCCGCTCCGCCCTTCTCCGCCCAGCTGACGTCGAGGTCGAGCAGCAGCCCCGGGTCGCCGATCCGGCGGCGCAGCGCGGCGAGCCCCTCGGGCAGGGCCGCACGCAAGGGATGCCCGTAAGGCAGGGAGTAGGCGAGACCGGCCAGTGCGGTGACGGCACGCGTCAGGTCGTACCGTCCGGGCAGGGCACGGGCGTCCTCCGGGACGAGGTTGCCGTCCTTGTCGGGACGCTGGACCGTGGTGCGGCTGAGCCACGGGGTGCGGCGCGGGTTGAGGACCTCCTCGGCGGACCCGGTGGGCACACCGCCGAGGGAGAGTTCCCCGGCGAGGTCCTCGGGCAGCCGCACGAACCCGGCGAGGCGTTCCTCCCACACCCGGCCCGCGGCGCCGGTGTCCGGCCCGGACGTCCACAGGTCCGCCGGGTTCCCGGGCAGCAGCGCGCCGATGAGCGCCGCCCGGTCGTCGGCCAGGAGCGAGCCCAGCAAGCCGTCGCCGAGGTTCTTCTGCCGGGGCTTCAGCCCGGTGGCGGCGATCACCTCGGCGGTGAGCTGCGCGGGCTTCCCCGCGAGGAGCAGGGCGGCCTGAAGGGGGCCCAGCCCGCCCCCGGTCGCGGCGGCGAGGGCTTGGGGCGCCTCCGCCTGCCAGGGCGCGGCGCCCTTGTCCCGGACCAGCCGGGTCACGGCCGCGAGCGCGTCGGCGGGGAAGACCGCGGGATACGCGGTCTCCGTCTCCAGCGTGAAGTGGGCGATCGCCCCGAAGGTTCCGGCCGGATCGTGGTCCAGGGCCAGCCAGTGCACCCGACCGGACTGGTGGTCGACGCGCAGGCAGCCGAGGACGACGACGGTACGCCCCTCCCGGCGCAGCACCTGACCGGCTCGTTCCTGCTGATCGCGCGGCTCGCTCAGCACGACCTCGCGCAGGGATCCCTCGGGCGCGGCCAGCGGCCCTTCCGTGATCGCCTCGAACAGCAGGAGCAGCGCCTCGCGCTGGGCGTCGGTCACGGTCGGCGAGGCGGCGCGGTAGGCGAGGGGCCGCAGGGCGCCCAGCACGGACGGCCACACCAGGCCGATGCCGGGGACGGTGAAATCCTCGCTCCGCCATCCGCCGACGGCTGAGGTGAGCCGGGCCCGCGCGGGCAGCGGCTTGCCATCGGCGGGCTTCCCGGACAGCACGATATTCACCGCGCGGATCTGCCGCAGGACGGTGTACCGCGCGCCGCTGCCCGACCAGCCGTGCAGGTGGGCGAGGCCGCTCACGGCCTCGCGCAGCGTCTCGTCGTCGCCGTTCTCGGGGCTGTAGTCGGCGAACATGCCCTCGACGCGCCGCCGGTCCACCTGCGGGCGCTGCACGGGAGGCGCCACGAACGAGGCGGTCGACTCCGCGAGACGCAGCACCGCACGCACGAGGGAGGCGACACCGGTCAGCAGGTGCGGCTCGGTGAGGGCGGGCAGGGCACGGGAGACGGCCTCCCGGACCACCTCGTCGGCGGTCGGAACGGCGGGCTTGTCGGTGTCCGTGCGCGCGGTGGTGGTGCTCCGGGCGGTGGCGGCCGCGGCCGAAGAGGCCGGTCCCGCAGCGGGACTCGCCGTCGCGGCAGCCGAAGCCGCGGCCGCCGCCACCAACGCCGCGCGCTCCGCCAGGGCCTGAGCCCCCACACGCAGCAACTCACCGGCCTGCTCGTCGCTCAGCGCCCGCAGGATCGCCGACGCGTCCTCGTCACGCGGCCGCAGGGCATGCCAGAAGTCCACCGGCGGAACGAGAGGCGTACCGGCGGCGAACTCGCCACCGCGCTGCAGCGGCGTCACCCGGCCCAACTCCGACGCGCCGCGGGCGTCGTCACTCGTGTAGAGGGCGACCTGCCGGTGCAGGGCGACGACGAACGGCTCGGCACCGGGCAGCCGCAGCGCGCCGAGGGGGACCCCCGCGCCACGACCGGGGACCGTCGGCAGGGTGACGGTCCGGCCGTCGGGCGTACCGGCGGTCGTGAAGGCCTCCGCGCCGTCGCCCTCCCGGCGCACCCAGCGGCCCAGGACCGTGCCGTCCGTGCCGAACGGGCTGTGCTCCAGACCCGGCTGGAGCGGCAGCACCGCACAGTGCTGCTGCAGCAGGGTCGCGCCCTCGCGGATGCCCGTCCGCAGGAACGCGGGCAGCGAGGCACGGCCGTGCGTGCCCGTGGCCGGGTCGTACTCCAGCCACACCTGCTGCCGTCCCTGCCTGCCCTGACGCCAGTACGAGGTGCCGTCGCCGAGGACCGGGCGGCCGGACGGCACGACCGTGTCGCCGGCGTGCAGCGCGCGCCCGCCCGTGGCGCGGCCTCCTCCGGGCAGCGGGATCGAGGGCTCACCCGCGTCACCGCCACCGCTGTGCCAGCGGGGGAGCTGGTCGCCGCCGAGCGGGAACACGTCGGACGGGCGGGCCGACCAGTAGCCGAACTGCTTGCCGTCCTGCCGCCACATGACCAGCAGCTCACCGTCCGCGTAGCGGAACGACGGACGCTGCCAGCGGTCCAGCTCGACGGGCAGCCGCAACTGGTGCTCCAGGAGGATCTCCTCCGGTCCGACGACGATCGCCTTGTGCCGGCGGGCGAGGATCAGCGCGGGCCACGCCTCCTCCACGGACAGCGTGTCGTCGCGGTCCTGCCGGGTCTCGGCGTCGAGCCGCCGCAGCGCCTCCTCCAGGGCGGGCCAGCCCAGCTCGTCCGGTATGCCGGCGCGCAGGGTACGGCCCAGCAGCGGCGCGACCTCGTGCGCGGCGACCTCGGCGACGGCGGCCGGGCTCACCCGGGCGGCGACCGTACGGAAGGGGCGCAGGCGTTCCAGCGCGGCGCGCGCCGCGGGCAGGCCGGCCGCCGCGGTCAGCTCGGCGGCCGAGTCGTCGAGCCACTCGCGCATGGCGTCGGCGAGGACGGGGTGCCCGGCCAGGCCCTCCAGCAGCTTCTCGTCGGGGCGGTGACCGCTCAGGGTGCCGACGGACAGGTACAGCATCCGGCGGTGGCGCGGGTCGGCCGCGAGGGCCGTCAGATCCCGCCGGCCCGGCCGGGTGTCCTGCAACCAGCGGCTCAGGGGCAGGAAGACATCCTGGTCGGCGCCGGGCGGCGTCAGCGGCACCCCCTCCGCGACGCACAGGTCCAGCAGGTCCAGGTCGGCGCCGGCGTGCCAGCGGCCCGTGAAGAGGTCCACGGGGCGGCCCTGGGCCCGCAGCCGCGGGGCCATCCGCTCGACGAGCGCGAGCGTGGCCGGCGAGCGGTCGGAGACCGAGGAGCCGTGCTTGCGGTGCAGGGCCCAGCGGCTGAGCCAGTCCGCCGCGTCGACCCCGGCCGCCCCGCCGGCGTTGCCGTCCGCCGCCTCGGCCTCCCCGGTCAGCAGCAGGTCGGCGCCCGTCTCCGCGAGCAGCGAGAGCCAGAACTCGTCGTCCTCGGTGGACCGGCCCAGCCCCGCCGGCATGATCTCCAGCAGCCGGGCCCGTACGGCGGGCTGCTCACCTGCCAGCAGGACGAGCGTCGCCCGGTAGGTGTTCCAGAACGACGCGGGCGCCCGGACAGCCGCCGGCGAGGCGAGCAGGTCGGCGACCAGGGAGCACTCCTCGGTGACCCGGTCCAGACCCGCGGCCTTGATCAGCCCGCGCGCGTCCTGCGGCAGCGACGCGTACGGCGGCATGCCCGCCGCGCAGCGCTCCACGGTCAACTGGCGGAACTGCGTCCAGGCGTCGGCCGGGCTGAGCCGCGCCGCGAGGGCCTTCACATGCTCCTTGAGCGCCTTGACCGTGAGCGCCCCGGCGAAGGCGAACTCCAGGAACACGGCTCGCTGCCGTTCCTCGTCCACGGCCAGTGCGTGCACCCGCTCGGCCTCGCGGGCCTTGCCGAAGAACGCGGCAGCGTACGTCGTGTTCTCGTGCTGGAGGAAGACGCGGGCGGCCTGCTCGTAGAAGGTGGGCAGGAAGTGCGGCACGGCCCGGCCGAGCCGTTCGCCGAGCGCCTCGAAACCCTCCTTGGCGGTGCCGGGGCGGGACTTGGCCTGCCGGGCGAGCCGCTCGACGTCCTTCACCAGCGCCAGCGCGTGGTGCCCGTTCGCCGGGTCGTTGACCAGCGCCCAGGCGGGGAAGCCGAGCGTCTCCCGGCGCACCTGTCCGACCTCGGGGGTCTCCGGTTCCCGGGCCAGGCCGAGGAACTCCAGCGCCAGGTCCTCGGCCTCGCCGACGGTGCCCGGCACGAGCCGCACGATCCGCCGCTCGTCCAGCGCGGGGTGCGTGTACGTGCGGACGGTGAGGACGTCGGCGTCCTCCCGGTCCGTGGTGCCCGGCGGCAGCACGGCGCCGGCGTCGAGCAGTGCGGCGGAAGTGGTCTCGTCGTACGTCGTCATGCCGCCTGCTCCTCGTCCTCGATGTCCCGCCCGGCGTACAGTCCGGCCGCCATGCGCATGCCCTCCGACCAGGCCACCGGCCCGACCTGACCCAGCTTCAGCAGCCGGCCCGCGGAGTCGGCGAACACCAGCGGGCCGGTCTCGGCCTCCTCGTAGCCCTCGTAGTCGCCGACCCACACCCGGGCCTCGACGGTGCGGCCGTCCTCCAGGACCGAGTGGACGGCCTGGCCGCCGCGCACGCGGTAGCCGAGCTGGGTGACCCGGCCGTGCAGGAAGCGCTGCTCCTTGAACGCCCCGCCCGCGTACTCCTCGACGGACGTGGCCTCCGCGTCGAGCGCGGCGGGCCGGTGCCACACCTCGCGGAACAACTGCTGCGCGCGCTGCTCCACCCCGAGCTCGACGGCGAACTCCCGCAGCTCCTCCAGGTCGTCGAGCAGGACGGGGTGCGGCAGGCGGACGAGGTCCGGTGTGATGCGCACGGTGTCACCGTCGAGGTCGACCAGGCCGAGGCCGCGCTCGGGGTCGGCGTCCCGGAGGAAACCGGCCACCTCGCCGTCGGCTCCGGTGACGACGAGGTCGCGCAGGGCGGCCTGCCAGGCGGGGTCGGGCCACACCCGCGCGAGGACCGCGAACGGCACCGGCAGCGAGCGCACCATCCACCGCTCCACATCGGCCAGGCACTGGCGTTCGTGCCGCTCCAGCCACTCGACGAGCTGACGCAGGCCCACCACGGCCGGATCGTCGGCGATCTTGGCCGGGACGGACTTCAACCGCCGCCCCGCCGCGTTGCGGCACACCACCTTGCCGTCGTCGAGGGCGACTTCGTAGTCGCCGGCCGACACCCACCCCATGCGTGCCTCCCGCACCCGCAGTGATCAAGTGACGGGAACTGTAGATCAGGCCACTGACAACGGGGTCCGGCCACCGCCCGGTCACGGGCTGACGGGAGGAACCACGCGAGGCCGTCCGCTCCCGGATCACGGGGAAGGGACCCGGGGACGGACAGCCCGCGCGCCTCCGGAGAACCGGCGAAGCCCCAGGCCGTCGCCGGTGAGCGGCTCGGCCGCCCGCCGGCACGGAGGGGAGCGGCCTCGCCGCGGAGGCCCGTGCCCGAAACGGGCACGGCAGGGAGAAGCTACCCCGTCCGCACGGCCGCGGCGATCCGCTGAGCGTGGCCGATTCGCGCACCCCCACCGGGCGTCGCATCAGGGCGACTTGAGGGTCTCGGAGGGCAGTTCGCCGTAGCGTTCGCGGTACTTCTCCGCGAAGCGGCCCAGGTGGCCGAAGCCCCAGCGGAACGCCACCTCCGCCACGGTCGTCCGCGCCGGATCGGCCCGCTCCAACTCCTCCCGGACCCGCGCCAACCGCACCTCGCGCACATACGCCATGGGCGACAGACCGAGCTGCCGGCGGAAGGCCACCTGCAGCCAGCGCGCGCCCACCCCTGCCACGGTGGCCAGTTCGGCGGTGGTGAAGGGGTGTTCCGGCCGGGCGTGGACCGCGTCCCGCGCCAGCTCCACCGCACGCGGGGACCTGGCCGCGGCCGACGGGGCGTCCAGCTCCTCCCGGTGGGCGTGGCCCGTGGCCAGCAGCAGACCGGTCAGCAGGGACTCCTGCAACGGCGCCGTCAGGAGCGGCTGGTGCAGCAGACCACCGTCGTTGTCCATCTCCGCGACGACCAGCCGGGCCAGCCGCGCCCAGCTCCGGCCCGGGCCCGCGGCCACGTCAAGTTCCGGCGCGAGGCGCAGCGGGGTGCGCACCGGACGGCCCAGCAGACGCTCCAGGTGGCGCTGGAGGGCGCGCGCCTCGATCTTGACGGCGATCAGCCGGCAGTCGGAGTACCAGCGCTCCAGCGTCGCCCGCCCCTCCGGCTGGAAGACGGCCGCCCGGGACGGGGTGGCGAGCGCCGAACCGCGTCCCGCCTGGTTCCACCGGAGCCGGCCCGACACGGGCAGGTCGACGTGGTAGGCGCCCAGCTCGCCGAAGCGCATCCCGACCGGAGCCCCGCAACTGAGGTCGCCCACGGTCAGCGGTCCCAGCCGCACCACCTCGAACCTGGCGTCGAGCCCCCGAGCGGGGTCGAGCAGGTCCATGAAATTGGCGTAGTACGTGGCGTCGACCGCCGCGCGCGCCTCGTCCACATCCGTCGTACGGAACGAGAACCGGCGCACGGCAGGGTCGGCGCCGTCCCCGGGAGACACGGGGTGCCCCCGGCCCGCGTCGTCAGCCCTCGACCCAGCCGTGGTTCTTCGCGAACTGGGCCAGCGTGCCCCGGACCTGCAGGATCTGCTCGGCGGTCAGCGAGGGCGCCGCCGTCAGCAGGGCCTCGGTGACGTCCCGGGTGAACTCCTCCGTGCTGAGCACGTCGCACAGGACGTCGTCGTCGGCCGCCAGCGGCTTGCCGTCCGCGCCCCGCGCGAGCCGCACCCCGGACGCCTTGGGGCCGCGCTCGCCGTCCTCGATCTCGAATTCCACGACGACACCCCGCCGCACCTGCGACTCCGGCATCAGCATGTCGTTCACGTGCAGAAAGACGTCCTCGCCGCCGTCGTCGGGCGCGATGAACCCGTAACCGCGCTGGCTGTCGAAGCGCACCACACGACCAGCAACCATCCCAACCCCCAGCAACCTCGAAACACCCACGTCGGTGAACCTGACCAGATCGTAGTCACCCCGCAGGCTCCGGAGCGACTCCCGGGGGCTCATGGCGCACGGTACAGCGCCGTGAGCAGCTCCATCACCGCCTGCGTCACCGGATGCGGATCGTCCCGCCACCACACCAGACGCACGGCGACGGGTTCGGCGTCGCGGACGGGCCGGTAGACGACCCCGGGCCGCGGGTACTGGTTGGCGGTCGCCTCGGCGGTCATGCCGACGCCGCGACCGGTGGCGATCACCGTGAGCCAGTCGTCGACGTCGTGGATCTCCTCCGTGGCCGGCCGGGCGTCGGGCGGCCACAGCTCGGGCGTGGTGGTGCCGGTACGCCGGTCGATCAGCAGGGTCCGCCCGCTGAGGTCGGCGAGCCGCACCGAGCGGCGCCGGGCCAGCGGATCGTCGGCGGCCAGCGCGCACAGGCGCCGCTCCAGGCCCACCAGGGCCGAGTCGAACCGCCGGTCGTCCAGCGGCCTGCGCACCACCGCCATGTCGCAGGCGCCCTCCGCCAGCCCGGCACTGGAAGAGTTGACCCGCACCAGCTGCAGGTCCGTCCCCGGGTGCTGCGCCGCCCACTGGCGCTGGAAGGCCAGGGTGTGGCGGCCCAGCGCCGACCAGGCGTAGCCGATCCGCAGGCGGGTGTGGCCGGAGGCGGCCTCCCGCACCAGCGAATCCACCTCGCCGAGCACCCGCCGCGCGTGGGCCGCCACCCGCAATCCGGTCGCGGTCGGCGTCACGATCCGCGAGGTCCGCCTCAACAGCCGCACGCCCAGGGCTCGTTCGAGCGAGGCGAGGGTGCGGGAGACGGCTGCCTGGGAGACGCCGAGCACGGCCGCCGCGTCGGTGAAACCGCCCTCGTCGAGGATCGTCACGAGACAGCGCAGCTGCCGCAGCTCCACATCCGTCCGGCCATCCATGACGTCATCGTATAGATCGAACAGCGGATGCATTTGGCGCAACGGCGGGTGCGGAGGACGATCCCGTCATGCCCACCCTGTCCTCGGCCACCGGAGCGTCCTCCACCCCGGCCACGTCCGTGCCCGCGGCGGGGACCGCCCCGCTGCGGCTCGCCGGAGTGGCCACCATGGTCGGCAGCGGCCTGTCCAACCAGACCGGCGCGGCGATCGGCTCCCTCGCCTTCCCCGTGCTCGGCCCGGCGGGGGTCGTGGCGGTGCGCCAGTACGTCGCCGCCCTCGTCCTGCTGGCCGTCGGCCGCCCCCGCATCAGGTCCTTCACCCGCCACCAGTGGGTACCGGTCCTCCTGCTGGCCCTGGTCTTCGGGACCATGAACCTGTCCCTGTACACGGCGATCGACCGCATCGGCCTCGGGCTTGCGGTGACCCTGGAGTTCCTCGGCCCGCTGACCCTCGCCCTGGCCGCCGCGCGCCGCCGAGTCGACGCGTGCTGCGCGGTGATCGCCGCGGCGGGAGCCGTGACGCTGATGCGCCCGCAGCCCTCCACCGACTACCTCGGCATGGGCCTCGGCCTCCTGGCCGCGGTCTGCTGGGCGTCGTACATCCTGCTCAACCGGACCGTCGGACGGCGCCTGCCGGGAGCCCAGGGTTCGGCCGCCGCGGCCGCCGTCTCCGCCCTGCTGTTCCTGCCGGTCGGCGTCGTCCTGGTGCTCCGCCACCCGCCGACCGCACCGGCCGTGGGCTTCGCCGTCGCCGCCGGAGCGCTGTCCTCGGCCGTGCCCTACCTCGCCGACCTGTTCACCCTGCGGCACGTGCCCCCGGCCGCGTTCGGCCTGTTCATGAGCGTCAACCCGGTGCTCGCGGCGCTGGTCGGCTGGATCGGGCTCGGGCAGGGCCTCGGCCCCGTCGACTGGACGGCCATCGCCGCCGTCGTCCTGGCCAACGCTTTGAGCATCCTCGCCCCACGACGCGGATGAGGCGGGAGGCAGCTCAGGACTCGGCGCGCGCCGCCCGCTCCGCCTTCGCGGCCTTCTCGGCGTGGAGCTTCTTGATGCGGGCACCCTCCTTGCGGACCTCCGCCTGGGTGGCGCGCTCCTTCTCCAGCCACTCGGGCATCTCGTCCTTGAGGGCCTCGATCTCCTCGGTGGTCAGCGCCTCGGTGACACCGCCGCGCGCCAGCCCCGCGATCGACACGCCCAGCTTCGCCGCGACGACCGGGCGGGGGTGCGGACCGCTCTCCCGCAGCGCGCGCAGCCATTCCGGCGGGTTCGCCTGGAGTTCGTTCAGCTCGGCGCGCGAGACGACACCCTCCTGGAACTCGGCGGGGGTGGCGGGGAGGTACACACCCAGCTTCTTCGCCGCGGTCGCGGGCTTCATCGTCTGGGTGCTCTGGTGCGACTTCATGCTGTCCAGACTATCGGCCGCCGACGGGGCCTCCGACCACAGCCGGTAACCTGGCGGGATGACCAGCTCGGCGGATTCCTCCTCGTTCCGGCTCGCGTACGTCCCCGGAGTGACGCCCGCCAAGTGGGTGCGGATCTGGGAGGAGCGGCTGCCCGACGTCCCCCTCACCCTCGTCCAGGTGACCGCGGCCGAGGCCTCCGGCGTCCTGCGCGACCGCGCCGCCGACGCGGGCCTCGTACGGCTCCCGGTCGACCGCACGGTGTTCAGCGCGATCCCCCTCTACACCGAGACGACCGTCGTCGTGGTGCCCAAGGACCACCTGCTCACCGCGGCGGACGAGGTGACCCTCGACGACCTCGCCGACGAGGTGGTGCTCCACCCCCTCGACGACGTCCTCGGCTGGGAGCGGCCCCCCGGCGAGCCCGCCTTCGAGCGCCCCGCGACCACGGCGGACGCCGTCGAACTGGTCGCGGCGAACATCGGAGTCCTGGTCGTGCCGCAGTCGCTGGCCCGGCTGCACCACCGCCGTGACCTCACCTATCGCACGGTCGTGGACGCCCCCCGGTCGGGCGTCGCCCTGTCCTGGCCCGAGGACGCCACCACCGATCTGGTCGAGGACTTCATCGGCATCGTCCGCGGCCGCACGGTCAACAGCACGCGTGGCCGCACCCCGCAGCAGCCCCAGCCGAAGGCCGACAAGAAGCGGGAGCCCCGCAAGCCGGTGGCGGGCAGGACGACCGGCGGCGCCGCCCGGGGCCGGACCGGTGGCGCCAAGGGCGGTGGCGCCAAGGGCGGTGGCGCCAGGCGGAGCACGGGCAAACCGCGCCGCCGGTCGTAGCCCCCCTGCCACGGCACAAGGCTCCACGGCACGAACGTCTCCGGTACGAGCGTCCACGGCACGGAGGTCTACGGCACGAACGTCGCGCCCTGCGCCGTGCTCACCACCTTCTCCCCGTCGGCCTGCCCGAGCAGCCCGGCGGACACCCAGGTGTTCACCACGCTCCGCACGCGGCTCACCAGCGCGCTCCTGTCCGCGAAGGGCGCCCCGGCCCAGACCTCGTCCAGGAGTGTCGTGCCGTCGGACCTGGCCGGGTTGGCGACGCCCGAGTCGGTGTTCCCGAAGACGACCCTGGGCTCGGCCCGCCGCACGTAGGCGTGGGTCGGGTCCTCGGTGCCCTCGAAGAAGGGGGCGAACTCGGTGCCGTTCAGCGTGTAGTGGAGCGGCTTGCCGGACACGGGCGTCAGGGAGGGCAGCAGGTCGCCGGAGAGCGCCGCGTTGGCGTACAGGCCGACCGGGAGGTAGCCGGTGCTCGTGCTGCGGCCGACCAGGTTGACCGGGCCGTAGAACAGGGTCTGCAGGGTCGGGTCGTCCAGCGCCTTCTCGACCCGCAGCCGGAACGGGACGGTGACGCGCACCGTGTCACCGCCGCGCCAGGTCCGCGACACGGTGAAGTAGCTGCCGGCGACCGGAGTGCCGCCGACCGCGCTGCCGTTGACGGTCACCCTGAACCCGCTGGTCGCCCAGGACGGCACGCGCAGCTTCAGCTCGAAGGCGGCGCTGCCCCCGCTGAAGGTGAGCGTGGAGCCCTGCTCCCTCGGGTAGTCCGTGGTCTGGGTGACGGTGACGCCCTTCCCGGACCAGGTCAGCGTGGAGGGGCTGTACAGGTTGACGTACAGGGCGCTCCCGTCGGCCTTCCTGAAGTACACGGAGTCCTGGTACTTGGTGGCGCTCTCCATGCCGGTGCCCTCGCAGCAGGTCGTGCCCTGCTTGGGGGTGTAGTCGCGCACGTGCCCGGGCTTCAGGCCGATGAAGTACGTGACGAGCGGCTTCTCCGCGTCGGCCTTGTCCTGCTTGGAGCCGAGCACCTGGTTGTACAGGCCCCGCTCGTAGTAGTCCATGTACTTCGGGTCCTGCTCGTGGAAGAAGAGCATCCGGCTCAGCTTGAGCAGGTTGTACGCGCAGCAGGTCTCGGCGGTGGTGTCGCTGATCGTGCCCGCGATGACGCCCCGCGCCTTCCAGAACTCGCCCGTGCTCGTACCGCCGATGCCGTACATGCGCTGCGGGACGACCATGGCCCAGAAGTTCCTGGCGGCGGTGAGGTAGCGGGTCTCGCCCGTAGCGTCGTACAGCCGGACGTAACCGGTGAAGATCGGGATGTGCTGGTTGGCGTGCAGGCCGTCGAGGATGTCGGTGTTCGCGGCGCAGGCGTCGATGAGCTTGTCGAGGTCGAACAGCCTGGCCAGCGCGAGGTGCTCGGCCCTGCCGGTGAGCGAGTACAGGTCGACGATCGTCTCGACGATGCCGCCGAACTCGCCGCTGGAGAAGATCCCCCACATCCGTTGCAGGGTGGCGTCGGGCAGCTTGGACAGCCGGGAGTACATCCAGTCGCACATGCCGGACGCGAGGTCGAGCGCCCGGCCGTCGTCCGTGGCGAGATGGGCGTCCAGCAGCCCCTTCAGGATCTTGTGCGCGGTGTAGTACGGCGCCCACACCCTCGTGTAGTCACCGCTCGTCATCGACTCCAGCTCGATGAACTGCGTCTCCGGGTAGGCGGCCAGGAACCCGGGGTGGCTCGGCCCGCCCCAGGTGCGGCGCAGGGTGGCGGTGAGCCCGCGGCCGGAGGCGTCGGCGAAGGTGCCGCCGGTGGTGGCGGAGAAGTAGTACGACGCGAGGTTGCCGAGCCCCGCGGAGGAGTTCTTGGCCTCGTTGGTCTGCAGCGAGGTGATCTCGGCCGCGGTCAGGGCCCGCGCGTACACGTTGAACTCGTCGAAGGCGCCCGCGTACACCGGGTCGCCGGAGAAGTTGGAGCGGCCCAGCCAGTTGTTCGCCAGGGTGCCCAGGACGGACGGGTTGAGCGTCATCGTGGTGTTCCGGGCGACGGCGGCGCCGTTGACGTAGAGCGTGCCCGTGCTGCCGGAGAGGGTCACCGCCAGATGGCTCCACTGGTTCAGCGGCAGCGCGGCGGTGCCGTCGAGCCCCTGCTCCCCGCCCGGCCCGCCGGTGGTGATGGCGAAGCGCGGTACTCCGCTCGCGTTGCGGGTGGCCAGGTACATGTACCGGGTGGTGTTGTCGCCGAAGTCGAAGACGCGCTGCCAGTCGGCGTTGTGGGTGGGCCTCACCCAGACCGACAGGGTGATCGCCGCGGCGTTGCCGAGCACGGCGGCCGGGAGGTCGACGTACTGGTAGGAGCCCCGGACGTTCTCGTGCGCGCCGCCCCACTTGCCGGTGACGGCGAGCATGCGCGGGTCGCCGCGCAGGGCCTCCCGCACCTCGGTCAGCGCACCGACCATGGTCCGGATCTTGTCGGCGTACGCCTGGTCCCCGGTGCTCGCGTACGCCTGCGACAGCATGGTCAGGAAGTGGCCGGTGTAGTGGCCGCGGAGGTTGCCGTTGGCCTCGCCGTCCAGGCCCTCCCAGCCGCCGGGGGCGACCGCGCCGCCGGTGGAGAGCCCGGCGTTGGCGCGGAAGACCTGCAGCAGCCGGTTCACGTCGTAGCCGCGGCCGTGGTCGAGCATCAGCCGGCGCTTGGTGGCGAAGATGCCGGAGCCGAGCTTGACGGTGTCGAGCGGGAAGGGGTGCAGGGTCCAGGCGCGCGGAGGCGGAAGGGTCACCGCCGAGGCCGTGGCCGCCACTCCGGCGCCGATTCCGGGGGCGGCGGCGGCGAGGATCGCGCTTTGAAGAAGCGTTCGTCTGGTGAGAGGCGGTGCCATGGGCTTGCTCCTCCGGTCCACATATGTTCGAGATTACGGACAGTGTGCGGATAATCGACCAGACGTTAGAAGGGGTGCCGGAGGGCGTCAACGGTACGGACGTGATTGACGAAAGGTCAGCGGCAGGGGCTCGATCGGGCAGGTCGCCGTTGCCGCCCAGGTTCGCGACCTTGCGCCGCAGGACGTCCACGGTGGTCGCGTAGTCGGCCGGATCGATGCCCTCGGGCATCCGAAGGGCCAGGAGGAGGGCGTGACCGGCGCTGGGTGCCGTCACCTTCCGGCGGCCCGCCCGATCGACTCCACCAACGGCAGCAGTCGGTACGGCACGCGCTCGCGCAGGGCGACCTCGGTGCGGGTGCGGACCACACCGGGCAGGCTGATCAGTTTCTGGATGACGTCCTCCAGGTGGGCGTTGTCGCGCGCCACGACCCGGGTGAGGAGATCCCCGCCACCGGTGATCGAGAACGCCTCGACGATCTCCGGAACGCCCGCCAACGCGTCGCCCACGTCGTCCAGGTGGCCCTGGGTGACCTCGATGTGCACGAACGCCAGCACCGGATGGCCGAGCGCGGCGGGGGAGAGGGACGGCCCGGTGCCGGTGATCACGCCGTCGCGCTCCAGCCGGTCGAGACGGGCCTGGAGGGTCCCGCGGGCGATGCCGAGGATCCGGGCGTACTCCCGCACGCTGGTGCGCGGCTGTTCGAGCAGCAGCCGCAGGATGCGGGTGTCGAGCTCGTCCACGGCCATGGTGCCCGGCCTCCTGGTGTCCTGATGGTGTCTGTGTACGCGTTTTCGACCGGCTGTCCGCTGCCCGATGCCCGCTGTCCGCCCGCGACCGCCGCCGACTGTACCAATAGCGCAGACGTACGCACTCCGGGCGGACCGGCCGATCAGTGACCGGCCCCCGCCGGCCGCGCGGTGACGGGGTGGACCAGGCTGAGCGTGCCGTCCGCTTCCAGGGTGACGTGCACGCCCTCGCTGATGCGGTCAAGGAGGGTGCGCAGCCAGGCGCGGTCCTCCTGCGGCGCCGGCTCAAGCCGCATCCGCCGGGCCCGCAGGGGCAGCATGCGAAGACCGGTCAGCCGGCCGGTGTCCGCCGCCACCGTGACGAGGTAGCCGATCCGAAGGTCGTCGCGGTACTCCTCGTAGCCGGAGATGCCCTCGTAGTCGTCGATGAAGTCGCCGCAGCCGTGGAGGATCAGCCGGTCGCGGTACACCTCGAGGCGCCGCGGATGGTGCGAGGAATGGCCGTGCACGAGATCCACGCCCCCGTCCACCAGCGCGCGGGCGAAGCGGATCTGGTCGCGGGGAACGCGGTACCCCCAGTTGGATCCCCAGTGCACGGACACCACCGCGACGTCGCCCGGGCGCTTGGCCCGCCGCACATGGCGGACCACCGCGGCGGCCGTGTCCGCCGACAGCTCGGGAAGGTGGGCCACACCGGCCGCGCTCTGGGTGGCCGCCCACGCGCGCGGTACGCCGCCGGACCACGCGCCCAGGGCGAACACCAGCACCCGGCCATCACCGGCGACGGACACCACGACGGGCGCGCAGGCCTCCTCGGGAGTCCGGCCCGCCCCGGCCGTACGCAGACCCGCGCGGGCCAGCGAGTCGAGGGTCTCCTCCAGGCCCGGGCGGCCGAAGTCGAGCACGTGGTTGTTGGCCAGGACGCAGACGTCGGGCCGGGCCACCGTGAGAGCGGGCAGGTTGTCCGGGTGCATCCGGTAGTGGATCGCCTTGTCCGGGGCGAAGGAACCGCGACGCGTGACGGACGTCTCCAGGTTCACGATGCGTACGTCCGGGGCGGACTCCTCCAGCCACCGCAGCGACGCGCCCCACGGCCACGAGGGGTCGACGGGCGCGGGGATCGGCCCGCTCATCGACTCCGCCAGCCGGACGTAGTCCCGGGCGTCCCTGACGTAGTCCTCCCGCAGTTCCGGACTGCCGGGATGCGCGAGGATCTGGTCGACGCCGCGCCCGAGCATCACATCGCCGCACAGGAACAGCGTCACCGCGCTGCCGCCCATGCCCCCACGGTAGCCCCCGGCCGGCCCGCACCGACCCGGTCAGGCCGCCACCGGCCTCCACCGTTGTCACCCATGGGACGGCCGCCGCTGGTCGTCGCTCGTCGTCGGTCGGTCACGCGCCGCCGGTCGTGACCCGAGGCCGGTCGGTCAGCTCGACCACCGACGGTCACATGCCGTCGGTGGTCGAAGCCGCCATCGGCGAACGCCGCCGGTCGTCACATGTCGACCGTCACCGCGCACGACCAGCCGTACGGATCCGGCCCGATGCGTACTTCGTGCCATTCGACGATGCTCGGAACGTCCGCCATGACCTCCACGTCCGCCAGCCCGACGACCGCCAGCCGCACGTCCATCCCGTCGTCCGTGGCCTCCGCCTCCACGTCGACGGGCACCTGACCGTGCACCTCCAGCCGATGGACGACCTCGTCCAGCAGCGCCGTCAGCAGGTCGTCGTCGCTGGCTTCGGCGAGCTGGAGCCGTTCTACGGCGGTGGGACGCACCGCCGTGACATCGGCGAAGCACTCCACCATTCCCAGCGCCGCCTCCGCGAGACAGCGCTCACGGCTCGTCGCCCAGGCGTCGATGCGAATCTCCTCGGCGTGCGGCACCGTCCGGTGGCCGCTCGATCCCTGCCGTCGTGCCTGCATGTCGTCATCGGTGTCGCCGACCATGCCCACCACCTTCGTCTGCTGTGCGGATACGGGTACCCGGATTCCGGTGGACCCATGAGGCGAAGCCGACCGACGGGACGAGGGAGAAGACGATGTCGACGACCTCCCAGCTGGTACGGGTGCCCGTCGACGGCGGGGCGCTGACGGGTGAGTTCCTCGCGCCGCCGTCGGCCCGGGCGGTGGTGCTGTTCGCCCACGGCAGCGGCAGCTCGCGGCACAGCCCGCGCAACCGCGCGGTCGCCGCGTCGCTGCGCAGCGCCGGGCTGGGCACCGTACTGATCGATCTGCTCACGGATGCCGAGGGCCGCGAGGACGCGTCCACGGGCGTGCACCGCTTCGACATCCCGCTGCTGGGCCGACGGGTGATCGCCGTCGCGGACTGGCTGGCGGTCCAGCCCGGCATCAGGGAACTGCCCCTCGTCCTGTTCGGTGCCAGCACCGGGGCGGCCGCCGCTCTCCTGGCCGCCGCCGAACGCCCGGACCAGGTACTGACCGTGGTGTCGCGCGGCGGGCGGCCCGACCTGGCGACAGCGGCCCTGGAACGCGTCCGGGCGCCGGTGCTGCTCGTCGTCGGCGGCCGGGATCCGGAGGTGCTGCGGCTCAACCAGGAGGCGGCCCGGCGGCTGCGCGGGCCGCACACCGTCCACGTGGTGCCGGGCGCGACCCATCTGTTCGAGGAGCCCGGCGCGCTGGAGCAGGTCGCCGAGGTGGTGAAGGAGTGGTGCGACGACTGCCTGAGGTCCGTGCGTGAGCAGGCGGAGGAGAGATGACCGGAGCCCGCCTGTCCGGTTCCCGGCACGCCGCTCTCCGCCGCCGACGAGGAAGGAGTGGCACCCCCATGCAGTTCCGTGATCGAAGGCAGGCCGGAGAGAGACTGGCCGACGTACTGCGGACGAGGCAGGAGGAGGGCGCCCTGCCCGACCCCGTGGTCCTCGCCCTGCCCCGCGGCGGCGTCGCCGTGGCCGCGGAGGTCGCCCGGGTGCTCGACGCCCCGCTCGACGTGCTCGTCGTGCGCAAGATCGGCGCCCCGTTCCAGGAGGAGTTCGGGGTCGGCGCCATCGCCGGCGACCAGGAACTCTTCGACGAAGCGGTCCTCGCCAGGCTCGGCCTCACCAGGAGCGATCTCCTTCCGGTCGTCGAGCGCGAGCGCAGGGAGCTCCACCGCAGGGAGCGGCTCTACCGGCAGGGCCGCCCCGCTCCCGACCTGCGCGGACGCACCGCGATCGTGGTCGACGACGGGCTGGCGACCGGAGGCACGGCCCGCGCCGCGCTGCACGCCGTACGGCATCTCACGCCTCGCCGGGTCGTGCTGGCGGTGCCGGTCGGTTCGCCCGAGGCGGTGGACCTGCTGAGCGCCGAGGCCGACGAGGTCATCTGCCTGCAACGGCCGGCCTCCTTCATGGCCGTCGGCCTCTGGTACGAGGACTTCGAGCAGCTCTCGGACAACGACGTGCTGGAGACCCTCCGCGTGGCCGCCGAACGGCGTCCCACCAGAACCTAGCCGCGGAGGGCACGCCCCGCCGAGTGGTCCGTTGGCCACGTGGTGGCACTCCAAGGCCGGACCTGACCGGGCCATTGGCCCAGCGTGCGCGGACTCGGTTGAACCATCAGCCGTCCTGGTGCTGAGATAGTCGTGTCGATGGCGCTGCGGACTCCGCGGCGCCTTTTTCATGCCGTTGTCGCTGAGGGGCGGGAAGCAGTGCTGAAGAGGGTGTTCGTGGCTCCGGATCCGGGGCGGGCGCGGCTGCGGTTCGCCGCCCGGGCCGTCCTCGGCATCGGGTCGGCGGTCGCGGTCTGCGGCCTCGCCGGGCACTCCCTCGTCGGCGCCGTCACCGGCGGCCTCGCCGCCCTGCTCGCCCTGTTCACCGTGGTCGACGCCACGGTGCGCGGCCAGGCGATCACCACGGCGCTGCTGCCCGCCGTCGGCATGCCGGTGCTCGCGGCCGCCGCCGTGCTGCACGACCACCCCGTGGCCCGCGACGTCACCTTCCTCGCCGTCATCGGCGCGGGCGTGTACGCGCGCCGCTGGGGGCCGCGCGGGCACAGCCTCGGCGTGTTCGCGTTCATGATGTTCTTCGTCGCCCAGTTCCTGCACGCCACCAGGGAGCAGCTGCCCGAGCTGTACGGGTCCCTCGCCCTGTCCGTGCTCACCGCGGCGGCGGTGCGCTTCGGGCTGTGGTGCTACGAGCGCCGGCTGCCCCCCACGCCCGTCCCGGCCCCGCCGGGCGGCCGCGGCCTCGCCCGCGTCACCACCCGCCAGGCGGTCCAGGCCACGGCCGGCGCGGGCTTCGCCCTGGTCGTGGGCCAGCTGGTGTCGGGGCAGCGCTGGTACTGGGCCGTCGGCGCCACCTGGTGGATCTTCGTCAACACCACCTCGCGCGGCGAGACGCTGGTGCGTGGCTTCCGCCGCGTCCTCGGCACGGTCATCGGCATCGGACTCGGCCTGCTCGTCGCCATTCCCGTGAACGGCGCCGGCCTGCCCACGGCCGCCCTCGTCGCCGTCTGCGTCTTCGGCGTCTTCTACACGGCCGCGGTGTCCTACACCTGGATGATGCTCTGGGTCACCCTGCTCGCCGAGCTGCTGTACGGACTGCTCGGCGTCCTCAGCCCCGGGCTGCTGGCGCTGCGGCTCGCGGAGACCGGCGTGGGCGCGCTCGGCGCCGTCCTGGCGGTGCTGTTCGTGCTGCCCGTCACCACCCACGCCGTCACCGACGCCTGGATCCAGCGCGCGCTGCGCAGTGTCCACGCCTGCACCGCGGAGGCGGCCGCACGCCTCGCGGGCGACCCGGCCGCCGACCCCGCGGCACGCGTCGCCGAACTCGAACAGCTCCTCGGCCGGGTACGGCTCTCCGTCGCCCCGCTCGTGCACCCGCTGAACCCCGTGCTGGGCCGCAAGCGGCGCGCCCGTCGCGTCCTCGCCCTGCTGGACGACTGCGCCCGCGAGATCCGCGGCCTGGTCGCCGTGGCCGCCGACCCCGAGGCCTCCCACGACGCACGCCTCGCGGCGGCCTGCTGGCGCGTGCAGGACGCGGTGGAGGCACTGACCGAGGGAGGGCCGGAGCAGGCCGCGCACGTCGGGCGCCCGCCGGTCCGCGCCGGTCACGCCGAACGTCCGGCGGCGAACGGCGGACCCGCGCTGGCGCATCTGCACGGGCTGGAGCGGGCCCTGACGGAACTGGCGCACCCCCTGCGGGCGGGATCCGGATCGCCGTTGGTGGGTGCCTGACCGGATCGCGGGTCATCAACGCGTCGGGGCCGACGGGACTGCCGGTCATCACCGCCTTCGACCCCTCCGAGGGCATCTCTGAGCGCGTCTCTCCAGGCGGCTCTCAGGGACCGGCAGGGCAGCCTCCAGGCAGGTGGGACCTGCCGGCCCTCGGGGCGGGGCGGCACGCACGGTGAACCCGGCGCCGCGCGAGGCACCGCGCCCGTTCGGCGCCACGCCCGGCCCCGCGGTACGGGCATCGCTCCCGCGGCGCCGCGCATCGCGCCGTCGGCCCCTGTGAACAGCTCCGACCGATCGTCACCCTTGGTCTAGACCGATCGCGATCGACTGCTACCGTCACCCCCAACCAGCGACGGGGCGAGAGGGGACAGCGGTGGCAGACGTCGGCGGACGGCGGCATCGGGCGTTCATCGGGTCGTTCACGGCGGCCGGCGGCCCCGGCATCGTGGCGGCGGCCGTGGATCCGGGCAGCGGCGCGCTGACCGTCCTGAGCAGCGTGAACGGCGTCCCCGACCCCTCCTACCTGGCCCTCTCGCCGACCGGGGACACGCTGTACGCGGTGAGCGAGACCGCCGAGGGCGCGGTGGCGGCGTACAGCGTGGCGGGGGACGTTCCGGAGCCCGCGGGGGCGCCCGTTCCGGTCGACGGAAACGGGCCCACGCACCTCAGCGTGTTCGACGGCCACGTCCTGACCGCCAACTACGGATCCGGCAGCGTCACCGCCGTTCCCGTCCGGCCCGACGGCAGCCTGGCCCCGGCCGCTTCCGGCGTGCTGCGCCACACCGGCTCCGGACCGCACACGCGGCGCCAGCAGGGACCGCACGCCCACCAGGTGCAGCCCGACCCGACCGGCCGCTGGGCGGTCAGCGTGGACCTCGGCACGGATTCGGTGCGGGTGTGCGACCTGCGCGACGGAGCGCCGGTCCTCCACCGGGAGTTCGCCCTGCGCCCCGGTTCGGGCCCCCGCCACCTGGCCTTCCACCCGGGCGGCGCGTACGCGTACGTCGTCAACGAGCTCACCCCGAGCGTCACGGTGTGCCGCTGGGACGCGCCCGACGGCTCGCTGAAGCCCCTGGCGGAGGTCCCCGTCCTGCCCGGCGCGCCCACCGGGGACGCCTACCCGTCGGGCGTCGCCGTGGCGCCCGACGGCCGGTTCGTGTGGACGGCCACGCGTGGCGAGGACGTGCTGTCCGTCTTCGCCGCCGAGGGCGGGGGTGAGGCGCTGCGGCTGATCGGCACGGTGCCCTGCGCGGGCCACTGGCCGCGGGCGCTCGCGGCGTCCGACGGTTTCCTCTACGTCGCGAACGAACGCTCCGGCGACGTCACCTGGTTCGCCCTCGACCCCGCCACGGGCCTGCCCCGCCGGTCCGGCTCGATCGAGGTGCCGGCTGCGTCGTGTGTCGTGCTCGGCTGACTGGCGCACGGTGCGGGCGTGGCCGAGCGGCCGGGAGAGCGCGGGGCGGGCTCAGCCGGCGCGCATCCGCCCCGGCCGACGGGGCACCTCCGACGACCGGCGTCAGGACCTCGCTCCGACGGGCGCCCGCAGGGTGCGGGCACCGGCCCGGCGAGCTCCACCGATCACCTCGGTCCACCGGTCAGGCGTGGCCGACACCTGCCGGGCGGCCGCTCCCGGCGCCGCCGCGCCCCTGCCCGGCCCCGCAGCCCGAAGAGCACGAAGGCCGCCCGAGCGCCTGGTCCAGCGAACCGCCCTGCCCGCTTCGACCGGCGCCGTCCCCGTCGCCCCCTCCGCCCGGCCCGGTCCGTCCGCAGCCAAGGGGCCGGAACGACCCTCCCGGTGTCCGATACCGACCCGTCAGCGCGCGCGACCGCCCGTCCTGACGCCCAGTGCGCGCCACCCAGAACCTACACATCTGAACAGAACTCCTGACTCAGAAGACCGGAGACCCCACGGCAAAGCCGGGGGCCGGGCCGCGCCCGCCGCCTTTCGGCAGTCCCGCGCGACCCGGCCCCCGGAACCCGGCCGGCGTTCGACCTCAACTCATCGGCTCAGCCGAGCAGTTCCACCTCCGCCAGCGTCGACTCGGCGTCGAGGACCAGGCGGTACTTCGCGTACGAGCCCGGCGACTTCACCGAGAACGCCCGGGTCTGCCGGTCCCAGGCGAAGGACTCCCCGGAGCGCCGGTCCAGCGTCCGCCAGGTCGTGCCGTCCGAGGAGCCCTGGAGGGTCCACGCGGCCGGTGCCTTCGTGCGGTCCTTCGACGACGTCAGCGTGTACTGCACGGCCTCGGCACCCTCGCCGGCCGGCAGGTCCACGGACGTCACCACCGCGTCCGTCGCCGAGGTGTCGTCGAACAGGGCGCCGTCACCCTTCAGCACGTCCGCCCGGGGCTCCGGAACCTCGTCGTCCTCGGTGATGGACACCGGAGCCGCGTTCTTGCCCGTGCCCCACGACGACGGCCTCGGACCCATGTCGAACTCCAGGACACCGCCCTTGGCGACCACCGAGTGCGGCAGCGAAGTCTTCGACCAGGGCCGGCCGTTGACCTTCAGCCCCTGCACGTAGACGTTCTTCGCGCTGTTGCGCGGCGCCTTCACCACCAGCTCGCGCCCGTTCTCCAGGTGCACGGTCGCCTTCTCGAACAGGGGCGAGCCGATCGCGTACTCGCCGCTGCCCATCACCAGCGGGTAGAAGCCGAGCGCGGAGAACAGGTACCAGGCCGACTGCTCGCCGTTGTCCTCGTCGCCGTGGTAGCCCTGCCCGATCTCGCTGCCGGTGTAGAGGCGGGACAGCACCTCGCGGACGTTCTTCTGCGTCTTCCAGGGCTGCCCGGCCGCGTCGTACATGTACAGGGCGTGGTGGGCGACCTGGTTGGAGTGCCCGTACATGCCCATCCGCACGTCCCGCGCCTCGGTCATCTCGTGGATGACACCGCCGTAGGAGCCGACGAACTCGGGGGAGGCCGTCTCGGGGGTGGACAGGTACTCGTCCAGCTTGTCGGCGAGGCCCTTGCGGCCGCCGTAGAGGTTCGCCAGTCCCCGGCTGTCCTGCGGTGCGGTGAAGGCGTATCCCCAGCCGTTGGTCTCGGTGTAGTCGTGGCCCCACACCCGCGGGTCGTACTTCGAGGACTCGACCCGCCAGTCGCCCTCGGCGTCGCGGCCCTGGAAGAACCCGGCCTTGGTGTCGAAGAGGTTCACGTAGTCCCGGGCGCGGTTCAGGAAGTACTCCGACTCCTCCTTGTAGCGCCGCTCACCGGTCTCCTCGTACAGCTTCCGGCCCATGCGGGAGATGCCGTAGTCGTTGAGGTAGCCCTCCAGCGCCCAGGACAGACCCTCGTGGGTCTCGGTGCTGGTGTAGCCGAGGAACGGGGAGGTGGCCATGCCCTTGCGGCCGACGCCCGGGTTCGGCGGCACGACCGTCGCGTTCTTCACGGCCGCGTCGTACGCCGCCTTCGCGTCGAAGTCCACGCCCTTGACGTAGGCGTCCGCGAACGCCACGTCCGAGGAGGTGCCCGTCATCAGGTCCGCGTAGCCGGGAGAGGACCAGCGGGAGGTCCAGCCGCCGTCCTTGTACTGCTGCACGAACCCCTCGACCAGTTCGCCGGCCTGAGAGGGCGTCAGGAACGAGTACGCGGGCCAGGTCGTCCGGTAGGTGTCCCAGAAGCCGTTGTTGACGTACACCTTGCCGTCGACGATCTTCGCGCCGGTGTGCGTCGGGGTGTCCGGGTTCGGCATGGCGGAGAACGGCGAGGCGTACTGGTACTTCCCGCCCACCTTCTCGAACCCGGAGTTCGGGTACAGGTACAGCCGGTACAGGCTGGAGTACAGCGTCGTCAGCTGGTCGGGGGTCGCGCCCTCGACCTCCACCTTGCCGAGCAGCCGGTCCCACTGCCGCTGGGCACCCTTCTTGACCGCCTCGAAGGACCGGCCCTCCGGGATCTCCTGGCGGAGGTTGTCCTTGGCCTGGTCGACGCTGATGAGCGAGGTCGCCAGGCGCAGGGTGACGGTCCGGTCGTCGGCCTTGAAGCGCAGATAGCCCTTGACGCCGCTGGAGTGGCCCTCGGTCACCGGCTTGTCGAACTCGCCGTAGACGAACAGCCTCGTCGCGCCCGTAGACAGGCCGGACTTCACGTCCGAGTAGCCGGTGACGACGCCGTTCTCCTTGTCGAGGGTCAGGCCCGCCTGATCCGTCACGTTGTCGAACAGGACACTCGCGTCGTCGCCCGGGTAGGTGAAGCGCAGCGCCGCCGCGTGGTCCGTCGGCGCCATTTCGGCCTTCAGCCCGTTCTCGAACCGCACCCCGTAGTAGTAGGGCCGCGCGGTCTCGTTCTCGTGCCGGAAGGCCAGCTCCCGCGCCTCCCGCCCGTACTCCGGGGTCCCGTCGGCGATGGACGGCATCACCTGGAAGGTCTGCCGGTCGCCCATCCAGGGGCTCGGCTCGTGGCTCGCGCTGAACGCCTGGATCGTCGGCAGGTTGTCCGCGTTGTTCGCCCGCGCGTAGTCGTACAGCCAGCTCAGCGAACCGGCGTTGGTCACCGGCGTCCAGAAGTTGAACCCGTGCGGCACCGCCGTCGCTGGGAAATTGTTGCCCCGGGAGAAGCCGCCGCTGGAGTTGGTGCCGCGGGTGGTCACCGCGTAGTCCGACAGATGGGCCTTGGGCCGCTCGGGCGCGACGGAGGCGATGCTCACGTCGTCCAACCAGCCGCGGAACTTGGCAGGGCCCTTGGGCGAGTCGTAGGCCACCAGGATCCGGTCCACGGTCTTCCCGTCCGCGACCGACCCGATCCGCGAGGTCACGTTGTTCCACTGGTTGACGTACAGGATCTTGGAGGCGCCCTGGCCCTGAGGGGTCAGCGGGAAACCGTGCTGGTCGGTGGCGCGCAGCTCGCTCAGGTGGGTGCCGTCGGTGAAGGCCAGGTCGACGGAGACGTTCGTGGCGTCGTAGTCGAGGTCGCCGTCCGCCATGGACGGGAAGATCCGGTACGACAGCTGCGTGTTCCGGCCGACGGCCACGTTCACGTCGAAGACCTTGTTGTACGAGTACGCCCGTCCCTCGGCGGTGTGCCGGCCGGCGTAGCGCAGTGCTCGCTTGCCCGTGAACCCGGCGCCCGCCTTGGCGGTCGGGGAGCCGCTCGGTCCCCGGTCGACCAGGGAGAGCATGTCCTGCGGGACCGGCCCGTCGCCGCCGCCCGTGGACAGCTGGAGGTCGGCGAGCTGCAGGATGCCGCCGCCGTTGTTCCGGGTGACCTCCAGCCGGAAGTGCCGGTACTCGGCGGGCTCGGCCAGGTCGTACGTCTTCGTCTGGAACCGCTCCGCGAAGGACTCCCCGGAACGGGTGTCGAGCGTCGCCCACTCCTTGCCGTCGGCCGAGCCCTTCAGGGTCCAGTCCTTCGGGTCGCGTTCGTCGTGGTCGTTGGCCGACGTCAGCGCGTAGCGCGCCAGTTTGACGGGTTCGTCCAGGCCGAACTCCACCCAGCCGGTGGACTCGAAGGCCAGCCACTTGCTGCTCGGCTCACCGTCGACGAGGTTCTCCTTGACCTCGCCGCCGCCGGTGTTCTCGGCGCTGGCCCGGACGTCGGTGACGCGGTCGGTCACATTGCCCGGTATGCCGCTGCTGTAGCCGCCGTCGACACCCGAGGCGCGTTTGGCGCCGCCGGGGCCGGTGTCGACCGTGTTCGTCCAGTCCGGAAGCGGGTCGTCCGCCTCGAAGGAGGACGCAAATCCCCGATCGGGTTTCTCCGCGGCCTGGGGCAGTGCCACCGCAACGCCCTGCGAACCCAGGGCCAAAGCGAAGGCGGTCGCCAACACGACCGCCGAACCCCATCTGTGCCGAGCTTTCCGCTGCATCAACGGGTACCCTCCCTGCGCAGTGGACAACGTTGTCACCTTCAATGCGCAAGGACTAGTAGTCGCTCAAGTGCCAGGATGTGTCAAGGGTGTTGCCTGTGGCATTCGAGGGCGAGGACAGGGACTTTTCCACCGGGAAACGTACAGGCCGCGCATACTTCCGCGAGGTCTCAACTCGGATAAGACCCGGCCCATGCACGCGGCTGTCGGCCCTGCCTGCCGCCCGGTGTTGTCGTACGGCCAGGTCGCGCGGCTGTCCGCCGCGTCCGCGGCCCGGCGTTCCGGTTGGCCCACGCTGCGGGGTTGTCGGCCCTGCCTGCCGCCCGGTGTTGTCGTACGGCCAGGTCGCGCGGCTGTCCGCCGCGTCCGCGGCCCGGCGTTCCGGTTGGCCCACGCTGCGG